>VXSC01000008.1:0-76277 GCA_009838195.1 Rhodothermaceae bacterium
ATACATAGCGCCCCGTAGCCTTATCTGACGGCCGTCCTACTATACCAGGGAATCGAGGAGGGAAACAAGAAAAATCCTGTATCTTACGAGGCATGTCGAGAGATAGCAAGTATCCGCAATAATTCCCAAAAAAACATACAATCTGAATGAATCCTGCCCAAGCCTATCTAAACGAGGCCAGCCGTGTGCTGGAACGAATCTGTAGAAGTCAAATGGATGCCTTGGAAGAAGCGGCGGATATTTGCACGCAAAGCATTATGGGAGGTGGTCTGGTGCATCTCTTTGGGTCCGGCCATTCTCGTATGGCGGTCGAAGAAATGTTTCCCCGCTATGGAAGTTTCCCAGGGTTTCACCCAATTGTAGAGTTATCTCTCACTTATCATAACCAAGTCGTGGGGGCGAATGGCCAGCGCCAAGCTATCTTTCTTGAACGTGTTGAGGGACTAGGAAAAACAATCCTTCGCAACTTTGTCCTCAAACCCCCAGACAGCTTTATCGTGTTTTCCAACAGTGGTGTCAATGAAGTTGTCGTTGAGGTGGCATTGGAAGCCAAAGCCAGAAATCTGCCACTTATTGTGGTCGTCTCTGAGGCACATTGTAATGCTTCCCCTACTCAGCACAGTAGTGGGAAGCGGCTCACGGATTTGGGTGATGTTATCCTGGATAACTGCGTGCCTGCAGGTGATGCAATGGTTCATATAGAGGGACACCCTGACCCCATCGGTCCAGGTTCTACCGTCGGTGTCGCACTGCTGGTCAACAGCCTAAAGTGTCTGGTTGCTCAGAAACTCACCAACTGTGGCATGCCACCGATTGTATTGACGAGCAGTCACCATATCGGCAGTGAGGCATCCGCGGCCAGATTTGATGAGTGTTTTGATGATTACCGTGCCCGGGTCCGCAGAGTTTACGGAGCTACCGAAGGACAATCAGCGGCTTGGTCGCCGTAAAGACCGTAGAAGCAAATCCGTCAACCAGGATTCTATATAGATAAACTCCACCCGGCAAGGTGGATGCATCCAAGGTCGTGACATACCACTGTCCGGAGTCCCTGTGCTGATTTTCCCCGGTCATCACTAGCCGACCATTGAGGTCAAAAACCTCCAAAGAAACGACACCTGATTCTCCTTCAAGAAAATATCTGATGGTGGTCTCGCTGGACGTTGGATTCGGGAAGGATTGTGCCAAAACACTGGTGAGCTCGGGCTCTACAGAAATTTCGTCAATTGCGAGTCTCTGCTGCTGACCGCTCTTGTTAAGAGCAACTAGCTCATAAATATGTTGCCCCACGCTAGGAAGATCAATCGTACTTCCGTCCACAGCACCTTCACCTCTGGTGATCTCTGTGACTCTTTCATCTTTTTCACGTCGCCGAATTACAAATTCATCAATGCCGTAATCCGCGGTAAACTCCCACTTGAGCCCCACGATACCCGATTGATTGAGCCGAGCTATGATGGTTCCCCCTCCCAATAGATTATTGCCTCTCAACAGCAGATCTTCTACTTTCATCATAAAATCTGAAAGCATCCGATAATTATTATCTCCCGGGCATGCGGTACTGCCAAAATCACGATGTCCTCGCATATAGTCTGGAGGCACTTCATAACGCTCAGACATGAAGCCAAAGGTGGCCACTAACGAATCAATAGCCGACAACGTCATTTCATCACGACACCTTGCACCTTCTGGAGGGTGATAACATCCCATGAGAGATATCCCAATATTCCCTGTATTTGCCCCTCCGGCATGGGCACCATGAGCCAAACGCGGCCCCTGATCAAAAGGCTCTGACTCATTCAAAAAAGGGCGTCCCTGATACAGGCGTCCCTCTTGATCCATTAGAAACTGGTATCCAATATCACTCCATCCACGACCATTCTGATGAAAATCCTGAATCCGACGAACCTGCTCCAATCCTTCCGCAAGTGTCGTCGCTGCAAACCCCGCAGTATGATGCAAGGTCATATAATCATAACTTGGGCGATTCAGGGGGATCGGGGTGCCTCGGAATGGCTGTGCTCCCCATTCCGTGCGTCGACGAATGTGAGGTGCTCGGATCAAAAAATCATCACTCTCTTCAACCTTTTGGGTTGATTGACCAAACCCATCCTCATCATCTAGACGCTGATCAAAGGTCCCCGCACTCAGTATGCGCACCTCGTAAGAGGAATCCACTGCAAAACGAATTTCCAAGCTGGATGCCTTAAGGACACGGTCCCCACGGTATGCCGCAAGAAATGCATTATCCGTAGCACTACGGACGATGTAGAATGCCTGCCATTCTCCCCAGATCCCATCCTGTTCAAGAAAGCGAACACTACCAGATAGGGAATCACTGTCCGTGAAACCCTGTAGGGCAATTCCGGTGAATTCGGCAGGAAGTTCATGGCTGACAACACTCACTGTCAGGGTCTTTCCTAGGATAGTAATCTCCGGGGATTGAAGTTCAATTTCTGCATGAATAACGTCATGCAGAAGCTGTGCCCGGGCTGTTGTTACAAAAGAAAACAACAAAAGAAGGCAGAAAAACCATGACCTCATTAATCCTAAAAGGAAAGATTGAAGGTAAACCAATGGGTTTGTGTCAGGCGTCCGAAGTCAGCATATGCATAATCAAATCTTGTAGCCAGATCCCTATTGATACGAACCATGAGGCTGCCACCCGCAGTCAATCCCTGTTCGGTATCAGGCTCAAACAGGTTTCGGTACCCAGCCCTGAACGCAATGAGGTCCCGGAAGCTGTATTCTGCACCTGCATTTACATATTCTGCGTTATCATTGGGATGCGCAGCATCAGTCGTGATCAGAATCCGATGGGTTCCAGTATCCATTGCATCCCAGGCTAAGCCCACTCGAAAAATTAATGGCATGGAGAATCCATCCATGCGGTACTGCGCATTGACGATCTCAGCTGTTCCAATCGTATTCGGACTCGGATCTTCACTGAAAAGAATATCCCGCCCATCCATGCGCATTTTGGGACCCAGGTTAGACATGCTAGCTCCAAGACGGAGCCTCTCGAATGGTGTAGTAAATAATGTCCCTATATCAAATGCAATGGACGAAGCTTTACTGTGCCAAATACGCTCCTGAACAAATTTCAAGCTCCCACCGATCGAAAATTGATCACTTAGGTTTCGCGCGTAGGTGAGTTGAAGTGCAAAACTGAGGGCGTTGAACTGCTCTCCCGTCCCTTCCGGCTCCATCTCTGTACGAACAGGCATGTCTCCGCTATTCACCATCAGCAGTGAGAGTCCTATAGAACCAACCGGCTCCACCGTCGTGCCAAACGCGACAAAGTTGTAGTTAATATCTGCCAAGTACCGAGTATTGCTCAGTTGCAAGTGGCTACCCGAAAGCCGTGCAAACCCTGCCGGATTCCAGTACACGGCACTCATGTCGCTTGCTTCGGCCACATATGCACCACCAAGGGAAATAGCGCGTGCCCCTGCACCTAATTTTAGAAATTGGGCAGCCGTAGTTCCAACACGAGTAATGGTCCCTTCTTCAAGTGAAGCCGGATCATCCTGTGCCATGACCAAACCATTGGTAGACACCCCCAAAAGCACAATAAGCACATAAATGAATCTTGCCATGTGAGATTTACTTGATCACGGCAAATTTTCCGATGTAGGACCCAGCTGGACTGTCTACGTGGAAGATATAGAGACCATACGCCAAGTTCATATTGTCCTTGGTTCGCATATCCCAGAACACTTTTCCATTGTCCAGTGGAGCATCATGGTAAAGGGTCTCCACCAACTCTCCTGCCAAGGTATAGATTCGGATCGTGCACTGTTGGGGTACATTCGCAAAATACAACCTTCGCTCACCCCGTTCGGCACGTGAAATCGGATTGCGAGGCTCAAATACCGATGTGGCAACGTATGGATTCGGAACCACATAGATATCCTGTAATTCCTGAGCCGCCAACGTGTCGTCCGTTCCCGCTGCAACGGTACGGAATGTGTACTGATCTCCTTCCGCAAATGGCTTTCGAGTAGCTACAAAAAGTACATCCCCATCTTGCGGGGTTGTACCAATATCGTCCATACGTATCTCCCAGGTAGCAGTCAACTCCCCATCCAATTGCTCCAGAAATACGATACGTTCATTTACGTCCCACACCCTATTACGGTTGACATCTGGAACGAATACCTGAATTGGACGATTGGCTTGTGTCACATTGACAACCTCAAATGGAATCGGAATATTGTTACTAAAACCGGTACCGATTGGAGAGTCTGCAAACCTGATTTCATAGTCGAAGGGCTGAGTCCTGCGTCCAGGACCGGTGCTTGCTTGCTGAAATTGAAAGGGAATGTCTGTACTGTTACCGACCCATCCAGAAGCTTCCACATCAAATTCCAGGGGATCTTCCTGTACAAAAATGTGAAGTCCTTCAAATACAATGTTAGCCTCCTCGCTCTGCAGATACCTGCTTTCAAAAATCGGTGCGTATTGAAAAGAGACCATCAACTCTTCCCCAGCACGAACCCCTGCACTCGGATTTATGTGGATGGTCCCTAACTGACCATTCACGCTATAGTCGGTATCACGTGCCAGAAGTCGACCGTCTTCGGTTCGAAGCTCTACAGAACTCTCGACAATATTCTCATATAATGTGCTTTGGCTTTTCCCGGGTGCTGCCCGAATGATTGCCGTGACCGGCCCCTCGTTGATAACCGAATACGCAATCCCCTCCTCAGTCTCATCGAACTCAATACGATAGGCCTGATTATCCCTGACTGCCAGTTCGTCAACTACGTTGATGACAATCGTACCGGTTGCGTGTCCACTACTATGGGTTAAGCCTGATGGATCCAATGCCGACGCAGAGACATAGCCAGCTACCCTGGGGCCCGGTATAACTGCAGCAGTATTTACATCAAAAATGTACCGATCCGTCGTTGGATCGTACGTGATCGTTTTGCTGGTCTCGCTTGGTGGAATTCCATTCGCGAATGCATCCCCGGCTGCACCTGCAAACCCCCGATCATAAGCTGCAACTGAATAATAGTACGTCTGTCCATTCACGACATTATTGGAATCAACAAACGTATGGAAGAGTCCCGTATCATCACCTAGGTCATAGGTTACTCCTCGACCGGGAAATGGGATCGGGCTGGGACCATTTAAGCCATTGTCCAGATCAAACCGGGCATCTACTCCGAGTACAGTCTTGAGCGGCGTGAAAAGAAAATTACTTCCGTTGATATCTGTAATGGTCTGCTGATCGGAGAACTCATGATCGGTTGAACGATAAATCACATAACCTTCAAAGTCACTTTCTCGTGTGAGCGGATCCACAGATTCCTCAGCTGCATCGTCCCAATACAGTGTGACCTTCTTGTCCCCCGGCACCGCTCGGAGATTTGGTTTCTGTGGCGGTTTCGCAAAGACATAACCCACATCGTAGATCTGTTGGGCTATATTTGCATTGAGTCGTAAGTCCTCCCGATTTTGGCCAACAATCAGCGCGATTGAAAACCGTTTGGTCGCTCCGGCCCGGAGCCCAAAAGATCCCGATCCATAGAGAAACACATAATCTCCCGGTGTGGTTGGCACAACGTCAAATCGTCCAGGCTGAACAAATCCCCACACACGTTCATCATTACTGACCCGATTTCCTGCAAAAGGTGGGGAAGCAAAAGAGGTAAGTCCAAACTGGTCACTTTCATCAATATCCGTGAATTCAAAATTTGGCTCTCCAGGCTTTGTAATATCAAACTGATCTCCCGCAGTCGGTACCCCATCGCCCTCTCCCTCATCACCAGTACCTGGGATGCCATCTACACCGACATCATCAAGGTCAGGATTCCAGTCCCCATCATTATCAATCCCGTCCGTCCATGATTCATCAACGAGACCATCATCATCATTGTCAATACCATCGTCATCAACCCCTGGACTTTCCAGAAATTTGTATCCAAAATACCCCGGCACGCGCCCAGCAATGTCACTAATACCATCATCGTCCCAAGCAAAAACCATGTTGAGATTTTCGTCGTAGAACGCCCAGTCATCCGGCCAGTCGTTTGGGCCTCCTACGTGCGGGTCCCCCCACATTCCAAAAATCACTTTATCAAGGTCTTTCTCACTTTTATTCGTGATTTTGTAGATCAAAAAGATCACATCTTCTGCCAAAGGGTTTGCCCATTGGTACAACCGAACTTCCACTTCCAGCCCCAGTCCTCTCTTTGTACTGTCACTGGGGAAGGGCCAGTAGCTGAACTCGCTATTGTTGTAGTCATTCATAAAATATAGGGTCTCCTTATCCGCATTGGAGGCCCCTTGTCGGAGTGCGCCAGGCCACAGGTACTGCTCTAAAGTTTCATTGTACCAGTCATCCGGCCATGAATCCGGTTTCCCATCCAGATCATTATCCGCGTCATCGTTTGTTGGAATCTTGATGGATTGGGGATTCACGACTTGCAGCCCTCCGAAACTCCCGACGGGCTCCGCACACGATATAGGTTGCCAACCCCAATACTCAGAGCCATCCGGCGAGAGTTCTCCACCATTGGAAACCAGGCCATCAGAAACAATCCGCATCACATATACCTGATTCCCGTTCTCATCCAATACCGGCCTGCCGTTGTCATCCCGCAGGGGAACACTCTGAGGATCTCGAGCACGCCCGTCTTCCCGATAGGTGTCAACGATTTCTGCTGCAACGAAGGGCCCAAACTCATAGCCATAGCCGAGACCATTCCATACAATATCCGTGATGGTATTGCCGGGAGCAGAGATTGACCCAAAGTTGAAGATCTGCGTGGTAATCCGATTGCCATTCAATATGACATCCCGGCGGTTGGTCAGTCCTTCTTCACAATCCAGATTTGCCCCTTTTCGAAAGGGTATCTTACCCAAGTTGGTGAGCCATGCATTGACTTCATGCTGATCCCAGCCTCGCAAGCGCTCCGTTTGGTTTTGTTGAGCATGGACCTGACTAGTGACTAGAAATAGGCCCAGAACCAAAGAAATCCCGAATCTAAGATTCATTAGAAAGAAACCGTTAGACCGGCTCGTACCTGACGTGGAGAAGAGTACCAATGCGGCCGTGTATCATATTCTTCTAGGGTATGAACGCCCGGAAGATGATAATTCCGTTCCCATGTGGCATGAAGGTTCCGCTGCGCTGATAGTGAGTAGGTTGCACGACCCGTATCGTTAAAGACAAAGTTCTCGTTCAAGCGATCCAATAGATTAAAGACCTTTACAAAGGCGCGGATCGGTACACTGACCACATTAAACTCCTTGAATAGGTGTACATCTATGTCCAATTTCGCTGGCTTGCGTCCACTGCGTGTAGGCAGGTCCACATTCTGATCCAGAATCAGCGGCGAGTATGGATAGCCTGTAGCGAACTGACCACTGAACGAGAGTCCCAGCCTTCTGGAACGCGACAAAGTCACCGTGGAAGAGATCACATGGCGTTGATCAAAGGTTAGTGGAACCACCTCTAACTCATTCTCCCGGCCAGATAACCGATTAAAGAAAAACCGATTCGCATCATCATCACTTCCTTCCGCAATCTGGAACGTGTAATCCAGCGTGGCCGACAAAAACCCGTCACGCGCCCGGCGCTTGGTCAAGGAAACAGTAAGCCCGGTCACATTCGCATATGCCTTGTTCAGGTAAATATTGTAGAGATCTTCTCCGGCAATCGTAGAGTGGCGCACGAGCTGCAGCGCCATATAGTCTCGTATGTTTTTGAAATACCCCGTCAGATGAATTGCTAATAACTCGCCAATTTGCTGCTGCACTCCAAACTCATATTGCACGGTCCGTTCGGGGCGCAGGTTTGTGTTGCCAAATGTTGGCGCACTCCCCTTGGGAAATTCAAATTCTGGATTTACAAACAGATTGCGCAAGGAAGGCATTTGCGCAAAGTGTCCATAGGAAAAGTGAATGATCCCGCGTTCCGTGATCGGAAATGAGACTCCGAGGCGGGGAAGCAATAAGTTTTTGGTAGATGCCTGACCCAACTCTCCCTGAGGGTTAAACAGATCTGGGATGTAGGTACCATTTGGATCAAAGCGCTCAAATCGCAACCCTGCATTAATGATAAAGTTATCGAATTCAAGCTTGTCCTGAGCATACGCACTCAATTCGAGGACTTTCTGATCATCATACCGGTCGTGGGACGGATTATCTACCGGCTCAACCGTGGGTTCTAAATACCGATTACCATCAAAGAGTACAACAAAATTCTGGCGGCTCAGACTGTGCTGTTGAACTTCGACTCCAGCCTTTACCTCGTGTGTGATCCCGAACTGGCGCGTAAAGTCTGCCTTACCACGAAGGGACTGGGAATCCTCGTAGATATGGGATTTTTGGTTCCCCCCAAAGAGATAATTGATTCCCGGAAAGCCAGTGACATTGCCCCCACCAATCCCTCCGATATCCTTAACATAGCGTTCATCAAACGGATCTTCATAGAGAAAGTACTCATACGAAGCCTTAGCCCAAGAAAGCTTGACGGTGTAGAATGTTCGCGTATCCAGAGTATGCGTAAAGTGCAAACTGTGATTTTGATTCCGACGCTGATTACTGGCTACCCCGTCAGGATTATATCGGTACCCAAAACTGAATCCTTTTGCCTTGCTATTATCAATCAGGTACGAATACTCCAACTGTGTATTATTCGTTGGCCTAGCCGTCAATTTTGAGAGCACATTGAACCGCTCACTCGGGTTCATTGCTACACGTTCATTAGGAAGTGCAAGCCCTCGTCCTCCAACTACACTCCCATCAGGGAGAGTGATGGTACTGTCTGCGTAATCCCACCAAGGATTACCATGGATTTCATAGTACCATGGATTACTGTTGAAATTCGCTGAATCGCTCGGCAAATGCTGCCGTATTCCGTACAGATGACCGTCGCTATTATCGTACCTCCCTGAAACTAGAAACCGCAATCGGGGACCCAAAGGGATGGGACCACTGAGAGACCCTTCTATGGTCGTGGAATTAAGATTCACTCCTTTGGGCAAAAGGAACAGATCCTCATTTCGCGTCACATAGTCTCCCCCGTAAGCAGTGACTGATCCTTCATATTCCTCTCCACCTTCCTTGGTGACCAGATTGACGACTGCAGACATTGCCTTCCCGTATTCCGCGTTAAAGGCTCCAGAGATCACCGTCAGTTCTTCTATGGCATCAATCGCCACGCGTGTATTGATGCCGTTCGTATTGAATGGATTGCTGACGGCAAGTCCATCAACTAGATAGGAAATCTCATTACTGCGTCCCCCGCGCACATGCAGCTCTCCGCTGGCTCCGGTCGTTACGCCCGCAGTCGTAGCGAGGACCCCAAAGAGGCTCTCCACGGGAAGTGCTTCAATTTCTTCGGAAATCACCGTTTTTTGGGAGGCAGTCAAATCCTTCCGAACCAAGGGACGCTCTGCCTGAACGATTAACTCTTCCCCCTCAATAACTGACTGGTTGAGTCTAACGTCAATCCGGGTAGTCTGACCGCTGGTAACCTGGATGTCTGTGATGCGCTGACTCTGGTAGCCGATGTAAGAATATACGAGCGTATAGAATCCGGGACGCAGGTTAAGCAACACGTAGTTCCCTTCCACATCTGTGGTGGTACCACGCCCAGTGCCTTCAATAAGAACCGCAACCCCGATGAGCTCCTCCCCGTTACCCGCATCCTCTATGTGTCCGGCAACTTTCCCCTGCCCCAACGCAGGCATACACCAAAGACAAGTCAGGAATACGAGACCCCAAAGTTTGCGCATGTGTTATCAGAGATTCACAACACGAACGATCCTCAAAACCAACTTATTCCGTGAGCAGACCAGATGGAAGGGATGAGTCGTCCCTTCCATCTGGCATAGCTCATAACACTACTTTACAAGAACCATCCGTCTTGCATGTCTAAACTGGCCCCACTCCAAGGTGTAGATATACTGACCACTTGCAACTGCCATCCCACTATCCCCCAGTCCATTCCAATCGACGGAGTGCGTACCCTGAGCGTAGTTCTCGTCATTGATCAGAGTTCGAACCAGGCGTCCCGTCATATCATAAATTCTGACACTGATACGCTTATCCACTGGAAGCGTAAATGAGAATGTCGTGGACGGATTGAACGGATTGGGATAATTCGAATGCAGCTCAAAATCAGTGGGAATAATCACCCTGTCATTTGAAATACGAGTAGCGATTCCATCACCCGAAAGAATACGCAGGAACGCCCGCCCGGGATTGGGAGCGGCAGATGTGGTTGTACGGGTGTACGTTGAGTCAGCAGGATTGAAAACTTCGCTGATTACAAAGACACTATCGGAAACCGCTTGGAAATTCATTGCAACCTCGTTTTGCCCATCCCCATCTACGTCTCCCAAGTAAGCAAATTGATGTGCGGCTCCACCCGATCCTTCAAGATAAGTCGTCATGGTTCCCGCGCTGTCGCGGTTGACCGTATTAAACATCAACTCAGATGGAATCGGGAATTCGACATTCCGCACCGAGTAGTTCGCTGGGTCTTCCACATCGTCCCCACCATTGAAGTCTACTATTGTGACCCATCTGGGGGCAGCCCCAGTTTCCCAGGCTGATGGAGGATAGCCTGGGCCTGTTCCAATCAATTCTGGAATCCCGTCCATATCAATATCACCGGATGTGATCCCCCAGCCTATTGCATTCTCAACAATCGGATAGACTGCATTATTCATACTTAAATCAGCACCGGTTGTATCTGGAGTAAAGTGAATCTCCAATGGATTCTCGCCAGCTTCATAGTTGATTAGAGCCACTCTGCGAGTGTTGAAATCTGGGCAATAAACCTCATCATCTCCATTCCCATCCATATCCACTGCCGTGCACCCAAACAAGGAGACCGTGTCGCCAGGACCTAATCTCGCGTAGGCATTATCCCCTACAGGACTTGCGTACAAGTTAGGAGCGAGTACATCAACATTTGAAAAATTCAAATTATTCCAACTCTGCAGTACAATCTCGTAGGTTCCGTCTCCATCCAAATCGGCCGGAAGGATGTCGTATGCACTACCGCCTCCGCGATTAACTGGATCATAATCTTCCGAACTCCTACTGCTCCATCTCGCTTCTTGTGTCCATGTTGCAAGCGGCGTACCTAGGTCATTTGCGGTGACTACATACCAGCTATCGTAAGCATTGTTACTCCCATTATTTCCAAAGAGCAACTCTTGGATACCGTCTCCGTCCACATCAGCCATATTGATCTGTTCAGTTCTCCACCGATCAGGAAGATCTCCATCAAAATCCCAGAGACTGGGCAGCCC
Source organism: Rhodothermaceae bacterium (assembly GCA_009838195.1). NCBI lineage: Bacteria > Pseudomonadati > Rhodothermota > Rhodothermia > Rhodothermales > Rhodothermaceae > Rhodothermaceae bacterium. Next base: position 11,283 of record VXSC01000008.1, read on the forward strand.
ACTAAATTCATTATTACCCGTGGCTTCCATGGCAGCGAGTCGTGGTCCAGCAAAAAATGTTTTGATGATGTTATCATCCGCAATCCCATACCCTACAAAAAGGAAAATTTCTCCCATACCATCACCGTCCAAATCTCCTGCTCCGACTCCTCTAGCATTATTCGCAGTTCCTGAAGTAGGCTCCAGCGGTGGGGAAGAGTAAATCAACTCCCAAGTGTCTACACCAATACTTTCAAGTACGTGCACACGGCCACCCCCTGAATAATCACTAAGAACAACTTCCATTTGTCCATCACCGTCCAAATCGACCGGGCCAGCAATACTTCTAGCACCAGAATGAATACCAGGTATGTAAGCAGGCGCGTCATAGTCAAGAGTCAATATCTGACCAGCAAACCCCTCTGACTGGCTGGGCTTCCACTCAAAGTCAACTTTTTGAGCAATTGCAGGAGCTACACAAAAAAGCAGAAGGGAAAAGAATAGTAAAGTGTTTCTGTACATGTGATTTCGTGATTTAATTATAGATGTTCAGGCTGCAGCCCAAGGCACTCTCTGACTTCGACTGGCAATCCCAATGGCTCAACGCGTCAATATAAGCAATCTCGTAACAATTGTGGCCATGTACATCCTAAGGCTATGCATAGCTGCGTACAGGTTCTTCATACTCTACTTACTGCACGATTTTCAAGTAGCATTTTGACCCATCCAAATTCGTCCAAGCACTATTACCCTTTGAGAGTTCGCTAAAATTCTCTTACCTTTTGCCTCATCTGATCAATCCTTATATGATGCTGACGACTAGTGTAATCGGTAGCTATGCCATCCCCTCTTGGCTCATTAGCTCAATTGAAGCGATGAAACGCGGCGAATATGGTCCGTTGGACATTCAGGAGACGCTTGATGACGCGGTGGATATGGCACTTCGGGACCAAGAAGAAGCAGGTATTGATATCGTGAGTGATGGAGAAATGCGCCGATTTGGCTTCTTTACTGCTGGCTTTTATGAGCGACTGGATGGGTTACGTGCTCTTGAACCGCTTCGAAAACTGGGGCCGGGAGGACACGACCAGCGCGAGCGCTATGAAGCTGTCGAACCATTCTCCGCACCCAATGGACTTGGACTGGTTGATGAGTTTCTGTATTCAAGCATTCGCACTGATCGGCCCTTAAAAGTCACCTGCCCTGGCCCCTATACACTCGCAGGACGGATCCAGACCGGGGGAATCTATGCTGACCGCATGGCGGTGTCTGCCCGTTTTTCCGAAATCATCAATTCTGAACTGAAGGCTGTGGTTGAGGTTGGTGCCACTTTTATTCAACTGGATGAGCCATCCGCTGCAGTCCATAAAGATGCGCCAGGTAAACATGTTGAACTCTTTAATCAATGCGTCGAGGGTGTAGACGCAGAAATCGGACTTCACCTATGCTTTGGTAACTATATCGGTCGCCCAGTTGCTCATCGGACATACGCTCCCCTCTTCCCACGTATCCTTGACATTGCAGCAGGGGAGATTCATCTGGAATTTGCCAACCGGGAAATGGCAGAATTAGAACTTGCTGGCGAAATTGCTGCCACTGGCCGGAAGGTCGCCGCGGGCGTCATTGACGTAAAAAATTACTTTATCGAGACACCGGAAATTGTCGCTGATCGAATCCGTCAAGTCTTACAACATGTACCTGCAGAACAGTTGGTGCTTGCTCCAGACTGTGGTTTCAGTGAAACTGCGCGCTGGGCGGCACGTGCGAAGATGCATGCCCTCGTTGAAGGTACACGCATAGTCAGATCTGAATTGGGTGTATAGCAGTTTTGTAATAGGGTGTCACGATTCGTATTGAGTGGCAAGAAACCATAGATAGAATGCCAAAAAATCAGAAAACAGGTTCTCGGAGCATGATGATCGTAATTGCGATGATGATCGGTGTTTCCGAGATCGCAGTCGCGCAGAATAAAAGTTTCTACGCAGGCACTTTCGTCGGAACTGAGCACGTTAACTTTGAACATGCAAAAACCGTGGACAATACGGATGTACCGGCGAATTATTTGCAGAGAGGAAATATCTACAGTACGAGCGCTTCAGCGAGCGAATCAGGTTTTAGTACGGGATTTCTCGTCGGCTACCGCCTAGATTTGGACCCAAGCAACACCTTTGACATAGGCCTTGAGATTGATGTGCAATTCCACGGCGGCGCGGCAAACGGTATGTTTCCCGGAGACGGACAATCCAATAGTAGAACCCAGTATGGAGAGGCTTGGCCCGACAAGTGGAGTGTGAAGAGAAATAACAGCTATGGTGCGGCATTGATGTTCCGTGTGAGCCCCTCGTTCATGGTTTCGCTTCTTGGCGCGGATACCGGTATTTACATTCTCGGCAGAGTACGCCGCTTGGATGCAGATTTAATTGTCAACTACGACGGGTGCTTTAATCCGCTTGAACTTTGCGGGCCGGGGGAGTTTGATCCAGGTACCGATTCCCATGACGAAACATTCTACACATTTACTGTAGGCGCGGGAATCGAAAAGATGATCGGAGATCGGCTAGGGGTCCGCGGCGAATTGCACCACACACAGTACGGAAAAGAAGAATGGGAAGCCTTTTCGGGGGAAGAAGCCAGGGTTCCCATATCACTTGATGGAAGTGAAACCGGGTTTTCCGTAAAAGCGATTCTCTACTTCTGATTCAGTTCTCAGGCGTATTTCCGTTTAACCTCGCGGTGATCTGTTAGTAGCTTCTATTTCACCAACTTGCAGCTAAAGAGGGGATTGTCGAATCAAGCCCAGGCGAAGAGTATCCCCTCCATTCATGTTCGCGCTCCACAGACCAACATCGTCCTGATTTCCCTGAAATTCAACGACATTGGAATCGTTGATCCCCCGTAAGAACCTCAACTTGATCAGGTCTCCAACGCTGTTCCCGGTCTGTATCTCTTTATTTAATTGAAGCCTCGACGAGTTGAACTTAAGCGTGAGATGTTGGGAAGGGCGCGAGGCCACGCATTCTGCGGTTCATCCAAAATATTTTTGACAATCTGCCGGAGGGTATATTGACAATTTTCCGAAATACTTGCTGACAATCTGCCGAAGACCATTACATTGTTCTAATATACCGTATATCCGTGTATGGAGCCTATCAAAAGAATCAAACCGGCATTCGGTACTGAACTTCTCTGGTGAACTAATTATTCATAGAATCGTTAATTGACAATCTGCCGAAATTATTTTGACAATTTGCCGATAACACTATCAACGATATCAACACGAAAATATAATTCAACGTCTGCTGTATGATTCGCTGAAAATCTACCACAAATGACTACACAAAAATTTATTCCTCGACAATCTGAACAGTATCTTGCCGAGTTAATTCCACACTCGCCAGTTGTATTAATTCATGGCCCTCGACAATCTGGCAAGACAACCTTGGCAAAACTGATTGGTGACCGACTCGGATATTCCTATTATACATTCGACAACTCGAAAACCCTAACAGCAGTGCAAAGCGACCCGACGGGGTTTATGAATGCACTCCCAAACCGCGTCATACTTGATGAAATTCAGCTTGTCCCAGAGCTATTCCGACTACTAAAACTGTCTGTGGACCGTCAGCGAAGGAATGGTCAATTTATCCTGACTGGTTCAACCAATGTCCTTTATCTACCTGGGTTGATGGATGCGCTCACTGGTCGCATGCTCATCGTTCGCCTACATCCTCTGTCTCAAGTGGAAATTGAACAAACCAAATCGGTCCCTTTCCTCGAGCGATTGTTTACGGGAGATTTCCGAATGAGCCAATTCGAGCCTCTTGGAAGTAATCTAGCAGATCGAATTGTGGCTGGTGGCTATCCCCCTGCTCTGGCGATCCCTGTAGATAGCATACGCTCTTCTTGGTACAATAGCTATGTCGTCAGCTTGGTTCAGAATGATATTTCTGGGCAGCTGAAGGTTCATTCTCCTGAATCGATTCCCAGTTTACTTACTGTTGCAGCCAGTTTATCTGCACAACTGTTTAACGTGTCCGCTATCGCAGCAAGATTGCAAATGAATCGCAATACGGTTCGGCATTACTTGGCAATTCTGGAGCGCCAATTCCTGATCAAGAGACTGCCACCCTGGTACAGCAACCGCATGAAAAGGATGACCAAGACTCCCAAAATTCATATCGGCGACACTGGCCTTGCATGTTCACTATTGAATGTTGATGCAAATGATTTACTGAATGACCGTAGCCTCCTGGGTCAACTCGTAGAGTCGTTTGTCTTTCAGGAATTGAGACGACAAGTCAGCTCATCGGGCAAACCATACAAGTTCTATCATTTTCGAGACCGTGACGGGATTGAAGCAGACATGATCATTGAACTGGGAGGCTCCAAATTAGCCGCCATTGAAATAAAGGCGGGGGCTTCGATAATTAGTTCCGATTTCAAAGTACTACGCAAGATTAAGGCAGCTCATGAAGATAGATTCACGTTTGGTGCACTGCTGTATGACGGAGAACTTTGTGCAAGTTTTGGGAATGGGATGTTTGCCGTCCCTATCCGCATGCTCTGGGAAACCGACTCAAAACCGTGAAGTAGTCAAGATGAGAAGAATTCATATCCACTCAGGGGGCGCTACCGCTAAAGCTGTACGAAGTCTTTTCCGGGGGTGTGCCATTCTTAGTGGAGGTTCGTCAAGTTAGGGTTTTGGGACTAGGGTTGCCCACCTAAGCTCCACCAAAAATGACACCTCCCCGTGTGAAATAAGGGATCAATTAGTGAGAGAATTCGTCATGTGATTTGTGCACATGTTGGAGGTTCATCGGGGTGCTGGGGGATTTTCGCACGGATACGATTAATGGGTCCGTACAAGCGTTTCGGTGGCCACTACCTGACTATCAATCATCAGCCGACTGAAATAAGCCCCCGCCGGCAACTGGTCAGCTTCCCATACAACGCGATGCTCTCCGGCTGACCGTAGACCAGACACCGGATGGGCAACCTCACGACCCAATGCATCATAGATCGCCAGAGATACTTGCTGAGTCCGTTCAAGCGCAAAAGTGAGTGTGGTGAAGTCATTAAAGGGGTTCGGATAGGCTGGTGACAAACTTACAACTTGAGGCACGCCAATTTCATCCACGGCTGTAGCCTGAGGGGATCTATGCAAGACGAAATGCGCTGGAGCAATGCCCGCAGTGAATCGACCAACTTCTGACAGGTCATCTCGATTTGCAATCTGAACGAAACCGGGTTGTGTAAAGCCTATGAGCGGGTTACTGTCAAATCGACCAATGTAGAACAGGCGCTCAGTCGCATCGTAAGCCAGACCACCCACACTCTCGGTCCCCGAGAAGGGGATGGACTCCTTGTACATGTTTGTGGTGGCATCAAAAACCAAGACCATCGCACTGTCGCTACGAATCAGAAATATTTCTTCACTCTCGGGGCTATAATGGGAATCTTGGCCAGGCCCACTTGAGCCGATTTGGTGGCTGAATTCAATGCGATTCAGGATGTCACCGGTTTGCGGATTCAGCACGACGGCCGCGCCATTGGTTCTATCGACTATCTGAGTGAAGTCCGAATTCCAGACCGTTTTGCCCGTACAAAATGCCCAGAGATCGCCCTGCTGGTCAACTTCAAGGTGCCGGGGACCATCACATCCCAAATCGATCGTTTCAATTACCGTATCGGTCCGGGTGTCAATTACCGTAAGCGTAGAGTCACTACCCCATCCTGAGTTGGCCACGAATGCACGACTGCCCGCCACGGCAATGTCCTCAGGCCTAGAGCCTGTGTCTACAGAGCCGGACACAGTCCGTGACTGCAAATTCAGCACCTTGACTTTGCCTGGATCCAGTTGCTCAGATACGTAGGCTTTGTCCTGACCAACCACGCTGATATATCGCGGGCTGGCTACCTCACGAATCTGGCCGACACGCATATTAGTGGATAAGTCTAAAATATCTACATTGTTTGATGTATTTGATGCGATATAGCCATAATTACCGTGTAGCGTGATGCTTTGGGCGATAGTGCCAAAGTCAGATAGAACCTGCTCTGCCTGTCTGGTTGATAAATCGTACCATGTAATCGAGGCATTACCGTCAGAAAAATTCCCTTGATTAGCAATGTACACGCCATGAATTTCCTGCGCGGAAACCGGTGCGGAGATCAACAACATCAAGGTGCAAAACCGAAAAAACTTGGTCATTTTTGAGAATATTTAGTGAAAGGTGAGAGTTAGAACCAGCCGTACTTGCCTCGGAGGCATTGGATTGGCCGGCAGATATTCGTAGCGGGCATCCAGAAGGTTTTCACCGTGGATACCCAAGGAAACAGGACCCATGTACATCTTCAGTTGGCCGTGTAATAGCCAAAAGGGATCTGATTCCGTAACCGACGTTACCGCAAGTGCGCCAGTGTAATTTGCGGCAATACTGGCTGCCAAAAACCTCCAGCGAAAGTGTGCGTGGCCTTTGATTGCATTCCGTGGGATAAGCCGCAAGAACAAATCGCTCTTCTGTGCCACACGTATCCACACCAAACCAGCTTGAGCTTTCATCCTCGTAGTAAGCGGCCGTTGAAAATCAACAGAGGTTTCCAGGCCGTAATTAGTCGCACGACTGACGTTCAGCGGTGCCCAGTACCCGGTCGGCGTGGGCTGCCAAACAATTTGATCGCGCAGCCGGATCATGAAGGTGGTCATTTCAATCTGAAGCCCACCATACAGCCATATCAGACCGGCATCGTAAGCCTCACCACGTTCAGGCTTCAGATTTGGATTCCCCCCCGGTAACCAAAACCGGTCATTAAAGGTAGGCATCCTAAATGCCGAGGCTGCCGTGCCCTTTAGATGGAGGTTGCGTCTCAGACGGACATTTACTCCGAGACTGGGAATGACTGGACTAATCCTTTTTGGTCGGGCATAATGATCCACGCGCAGGGCTGGGTAAATGGATATCGGCCCCCAGTTACCTATCGCGTGGGCATATATAGCATAACGACGCTCCAAATTACCCTGTCGCAGACTTGGGTGATCTGCTTGACCAAAACCCGCCTCTACTCCTCCACCCAGTTGCCAGGCGCGGATTGGCGTTAGTTCAATATCGGCCTGGATAGATGATAAAATCGTTCGCCCAGTGTTATCAATGTGCATACGTGGATTGATGTAACGGAGCGCCCCCGCTTGCACGAGACCCCCGGCCTTCAATGAACCCCACGCCCACTTCCGCCTAACATGTGTCCAGACACGCAGATGCTCATCCCACTGGCGCTCACCTGCGGGCAGCGAGGAATTAATGTCCGGCAGCCCACGTTCAGCGTCATTGTACCATGCACTCACCCGCCATTCGTCATTGGGTCGGGTCCATGTCATTGACCCGAAGATCGAACGTTTTTGTTGGTCGCCTCCTTCGCGGGGTGATTCTTGCGGGGGGAACAGTGCACGATTCAGGTAAGGATAGTCACCTCTATACCGATCTATCTCACCTGCCACTGTGCCCGCTAGGCGTCCCTTGCGCATGGTTCCGTAAACGGCACCACGACGTTTTCCCCATGCTCCTGTCTCAGCATGTACTGTGATGAGGTTTTCGGAGGATGCTGTTTGAAGGTTTACCACACCGCCAATAGCATCGGTGCCATATAGAACTCCACCCGCGCCAGAGGTGACCTCTACCGCATTCAACAGTATCGTTGGCAACAGGGACAGATCCAGTTGTCCAGCTTGTGGGCTTGCGATTCGGTGGCCATCCAGCAGGACAAGAGTTTGTGAGGCCGTGCCGCCACGCTGAGATAATGTAGATAACCCTCCTACGTAATGTCGCACATACAACGCAGAACGTTGGCGCAGTAGATCATCCACGGTCAGCGAGCCAGATTCAATGATGGCACTCCGATCAAGCACCTGCGTCCGTATGGGGGCGTGCACTACAGAAACGGGCACCCGCAAAGCGGTAACCGTAATCGGAGGAAGCACCACAGTACTATCGGCTACTTGCGCGGCGAAGACCGGAAGCGGCTGAAGTGCACAAAAAAGAAGTAGGATACGCAGCATGTTAGTGCCTGAACCCCAATCAAGAGATCCCGGCCGCCGCGTCAGCTGGTCATCCCAGCAGATGCCGACCACAGACCTCAACGCCCGGAGGTTGGTGGCGCGTTTTCCCGTCGGCAGGTTTCCTGACTCGCCGTACGCACACTCAGTGTGCCCGAAGAAGCGGTGTTCATAGCCTTCCCATCAACTCAGACAGTGACTATGTACTCCCTCTCTCCTCTTCTCTGAAAGTATCACTACTTCCGTACGGCCTACAGTTGCGGGTACAGTCCCGGCTTATTCTTGCAGCAAGAAGGCACCGGATTCCCCTTTACCCAGGCAAAATGCCCGGACCGAAGGCGCAATGGCCGCAATATACGAATAAAGATTTATTCCTTGTCAAGTGGAGAGCCATTACCTAGGAAGTGTTCGGTATGTTGGTGTAAGCCTGCAGACGAAAACCTCCCCGCACGGTTCAGGCAGCTGTGCATCTTGAATGGAGTCACAAACCACCAAAAGGCAAATTCATTTCCATTACCTATCTTGGCGCGTCGAAATGATGCTTACGGAGTCCCTGCGTGCCAGTATGCCACGGGCTCCGTAAGTTGATCATCTTTTCGTAGGCTCACAGCCTCGCAGAAATGCATCCGATTCAACTATGATCACATCATGGCAACCTTGGATTTTGTAATCCTCCGTTGATTTTCAATCGGCGTGAATATTTCAATGATCTGGACGAGACAGCGGATCGATTGCATAAAGAATTGCTGGAATTTCGGATGGAGGCAACACGTTGGGAAAAAAGAGAATGACCGACAATAAAAAGGGGGCATCTCAACAGTGAGACGCCCCCTTCATGCGGTCCGGACGGGACTCGAACCCGCGACCTCTGGCGTGACAGGCCAGCATTCTAACCAAACTGAACTACCGGACCAGCAAAAGTAAAACTACGAGATCCAAGTTATTTTAACAACTGCGACCCATGATTGTTTTGCTGTGGTCAGGGAGGGATTTGAACCCCCGACACACGGATTTTCAGTCCGTTGCTCTACCACCTGAGCTACCTGACCGGCAGAGCGCATAAACCCATTACGAAGGATTCTGGTTTCAGTCGGATACCGTCGAAGACTATGAATACACATTTTACTGAGGATCCAGCTAAAGCTGCGACCTATATTCGTGATGGTAAACTGGCAGTTTTCCCAACCGAAACGGTGTACGGGCTTGGGGCCAGCGCCCTTGATCAAGACGCTGTTGCACAGATCTATCAGGCAAAAAGACGCCCCTCTTCCAACCCGTTAATTGTTCATCTAGGATCACTTTCAGATATTCTGCGCGTGGTATCTGAGGTAACATTTATCGCAGAAAAACTGATGGAAGCATTTTTTCCTGGGCCCTTGACTCTCATTCTTCCTCGACATCCCTCCATCCCCACGATTGTTACTGGTGGCTTGGATACTGTTGCGGTCCGAATGCCCGGTCTGCCAATTGCCAGAAAATTTTTGGAATCCGCCTGTACTCCGGTTGCTGCACCTTCTGCTAACATTAGTGGTCGCCCCAGTGCTACCACATGGCAATCTGCTGCAGAAGATCTGAATCACCGTGTCCACTGTATTCTTTGCGGCCCTCCGGCAACCGTGGGTCTTGAATCAACAGTTGTCGACTGCACCGAAACCGCACCTACGCTTCTCCGGCCAGGAGCAATCAGTATGGAAACGCTGCGTACTGTGATTCCAGAATTTTCAACCGATGCCCCCAAAGCATTTCGCAGTCCCGGAATGTGCTACCATCACTATACACCCGCTGCTAAAATTCAAATTGTAAGTCATCCTGAAGAGATAAATCCAGGGAATCACACAGGTTACATTGGCCTTGAGGCACCGCCTTCAGACATGCAATTCAAGAAATTCCTAGTCCCAAATCATGTCGAAGAGTATGGTCACTACCTTTTTGAGTTTTTCAGAGACTGTGACCGCTTGGGGATCACAATGATTTACTGCCAGGGGGTCGCCGAATCCGGGCTCGGCCACGCACTGATGGATCGTCTCGTACGCGCAGCTAAATCGTCCAAGTAAGGGAGATCCTGTTTGCGCTCAATCCCAGTTGTGGTCCACCCGCCAAACGCTGATGCCTCCGTGAGAGCAGATACCCAGTCCCAAATCCAATCAATGCCCCTCCCAGTACATCGCTGAACCAATGATATTCATCTGCCATCCTCACCACTGCAGTCCCTACCCCCAGAACAAAGAGGGCTCCCGATGCAATACCAGGGTAGTATAAAACCCATGGGGTCGTAACGGCAAAAACAGTTGTAGCGTGCCCGGATGGAAAGGAACGATCTCCACCGAAGGGCTTAAGCGAATTAGGGCCTAAATCAGCATGTGGCCTGGCACGCCCAACTACAAGTTTGAGTGCATTCGTTAGCAGGTTTGCCAAAACAATTGACTCCAGAGAGGTGAACGCAGCATCCTGAAAATAGATATCACCACTGGTCAGAGATCCCACAAACACGATCGCTGCCATGGGACGGATAATATTGGCATTGCCTACTTCATGCAACACCCTGCGCATGCGAGGTGCCGTTGAATCAGCAAACTTTTTCGCCTCGCCTGAAAGACTACGATCAAAATGCGACACCGCCAAAATACCGCCAGCAGCAACTCCGAGTGTCAGCCCCGTCCGAACTGTTAATGTCGCCTGAGGAACCGCAGTTATATCTCCAACTGTCCAGCGTACAAATCTCAGCGGATCTGCTGACTGTGCTTCAGCAGTATAAGCTATGAGCATGCAGATCAACCCCGAAAAAATGCTCCATCGCTTCATCACCAGTCGTTATCCGTTTATGTGTATATCTCCATACGATACCAGCCTACCCCGGGTATCTACGATAAATACTCTGATTAGCCCTTCGAGGCCCAATACACTCGGCATAAATCGAAAGACGTAGGAGCCGGTCTCGCTGGCATTCGAGATACTGTCTAATCTGCGTGGGATTCTATTACTGTCATAACTGGTGACTTCTAGGCCTCCCTGAACGGAATTGGATAATCGAATGCGAACTGGAATTGCAACGGATGCCCCTGGTGGGACTGGATTGGGAAAAGCCGGATCTATAACGATACGCCCACTATACACCGGAGAGATCCGCCAGTCGTCATCATCTTTGGATTGGATGGCCCCATTTTCAGCTGTCTTCGTAAATCCCTCTGGATCTGAAAATGCTTCATTCTCGAATGTATCCTGATCCTCCCCGGCGTCGCAGGCACCGAGTCCACCAATTATCGTTAACGCCAGTACAATCCGAAAAGCTATCATCAACCGCATCCCGATTCGTGAAGGTTACGCAATCAAACAACAATGTTCCAGACACCCCAACGGCCCCACTGCTGACCGTTGCTGATTTGAGCATTCAGCTTCTGGGGACTCCAATTGTTCATTCTCTTCAATTTAATCTGCATCCAGGAACGATTACTGGGCTTGTTGGACCGAATGGTTGCGGGAAGACGACGCTACTTCGCGCAATCTGTGGCTATTTACCGTACTCGGGGTCAATCCTGCTCGAAGAAAAAGAAGTCAGCGAGTGGCCTAGACGGGAGTTGGCACGTAAAATATCTTTTGTCCGACAAGCCCCCATACTTTCTTTTGATTTTACGGTGGAAGAGCTTGTCCTATTGGGATTGTTGCCACACAAATCGCTTTTGGAGGGAATCTCCCGTCAAGATCAGGAGTCACTGAACGAAGTCTTGGAACAGATTGGACTTTCGGGTTTTTCGAAACGATCTGTCCAATCACTTAGCGGCGGTGAACGTCAACGCGCATATCTCGCGCAAGCGATCCTACAGGATTCGGCACTGCTCCTACTTGACGAACCCACTGCTCACCTGGATATAAGTCATCAGTACCAGTTCCTTGAATTGTTGAAAGACTTGGCCACTAAAGGAAAAACTATTCTTGCTGTCTTTCATGATCTTGAACTTGCAGCAAAATTTTCCGACCGCCTATTGGTATTGCACCGAGGATACCAAATTGATCATGGTAGTCCCGCAAATATTTTGAACGATGAATTATTCGCCAACGTATTCAAAATGCGCGCCAGTGTTGGGATAAACCAGAATGGCGAACATAGAATCACCTATGTATCCTCCCTAAAATCCTAACCTCCAAACAGATCAATCAGGGAAATGACGTATCTTAAAAACTACCGGGCTTTAACCGCCTACCTGCATTGAGTAAGCCATAATCGATGGCTACCTCCAAGGCACCTCATGAAGATCTACACCCGTACTGGAGACGATGGCACCACCGGGCTTTTTGGTGGAGGTCGAGTACCAAAATTTCATCCACGTGTCCAGGCTATGGGTGCCGTAGATGAAATCAATGCTGCTCTGGGTACTGTCTGTGCAGTATTGCCTGCTCAGTCGGAATCTATGCGCTCATTCATCGTGCATCTTCAGCATGAATTGTTTACCCTTGGGGCAGATCTTGCAACACCTGCTGACTCACGGGCAACGGTCCCACGCATTGAGCAGGAACATGTACAGGCCCTTGAGAGAGCAATTGACGACTGGGACGCCAAGCTAGAGCGCCTCCAGTATTTTATCTTGCCAGGTGGCACCCAAGCAGCTTCCATGCTGCATCTGGCACGTGCAATATGTCGGCGTGCAGAACGTGCCCTTTCAGAACACCTGGATACTATCTCAACAAATCCGTACGTTCTCCAGTATCTTAACCGATTATCTGATCTACTTTTTGTTCTTGCTCGGCGGGCAAACCATGATTCAGGTACTCCTGATGTGAGATGGGTTCAATGAGTAATCGCGATCGGCACATAGCAAGAAAGCGAACTTGACCTTAGCATTGGATGTGGGAAAACATGAAACGCTTCTATATATGCCTTGGCATATTGGCTATATTCCAACTACCGATTACCCCGGAAACTGAGACGGGATTGTCCGCATCCGCCGAAGTAAAACGGAATCAGTTTGATCTGGCTGAGACCGGGCTAATAGAGCATACTTCCGAAGTCAAGCGAGGGGAATCTTTGGGATCAATTATGTCCGAATGGGGCATATCTCAGGACAAAATTCATCTTGCTTCCCAGAAAGCTGCATCATTCGTGGATCTTCGGAAAATTCAAAGAGGCAACCCCCTGTATGCTTATACCGATTCGATCAAGGGGACCACTTCGTTTATTGTCTACCAACCCAGTGTTGAGCGCTTCCTGGTGTTTGATTTACGTGACTCTGTACTGGTTCACGAAGGGGTTTTCCCAGTATCTAAGATTTCGCGTACTGCATCGGGTACTATCGAGTCTTCACTTTATCAGGCAGTGACGGATGCAGAACTCCCCGGAGAACTCGCTATGAAATTGAGCGAAATATTCGCTTGGCAAATCAGCTTCTTTCACCTGCAACCCGGAGATGACTTTTCGATTGTGTATGAAGATCACATCGTGAATGGGCAATCCATTGAAACCGACATTGAGGGAGCCCGCATGAATCATGACGGGAAAGAATTCTTTGCCTTCTATTTTCCTTCTGACAGTGTCAGTGGTTTCTATGATGAAACCGGACATGCACTGAAACGACCGTTCTTGCGAGCTCCCATAGAATACACACGCATATCCTCTCGATACAGTCTGAGTCGTTTCCACCCGGTCCAAAAGCGTTATAAACCCCATCTGGGTACTGACTTTGCCGCTCCTACAGGAACCCCGATCGTTGCAACTGCAGACGGCTCCGTAACCCATGCATCGTACACGGGCGGAAATGGGAACTATGTGAGAATCCGCCATAACGATGTTTATAGCACGGGCTATCTGCATATGTCCAGAATCGCAAATGGGATTCGTCCAGGAGTACGAGTGGAGCAAGGCCAGTTGATTGGCTATGTCGGCAGTACCGGCATAGCCACAGGCCCCCATGTCTGTTATCGCTTTTGGGAAAATGGTCGGCAGGTGGATGCCATGAGGGTAGAAATGCCTCCCTCCGAACCACTGTCCGAATTACTGCTGCCGCAGTTCACTCAAATCATCAGCGAATTGAAGCCACAGCTAACGCCCCCGAGTACCACAGCAGCGGCTAGCGCCGTCGTTCCCTAACCCGGAGTGTAACGGTATCTTCCTCGTCTCCGAGTTGGAAACGAACCTGATATTGTCCAGGAAGCATATAGTACACGCCATTGTCCGCCGCCTCCAAGCTTTCTTCATCTTCTCCCACTGGTACCGTTACCTGATCCACAGATAGATCGTACACAAGGAAGTTCAATCCCTGCTCCGCTTCTTCCACCAGAGTACGGACTACCGCTCCCTCTCCATCTGTTATATCTACTGTCGCCTGCCCCATAGATCCAGACCAGTAAGCAATCTGGAGTTCCGGTTCAAAATAGTCTCCCCACCAGACAAAACGATTCCCCCAGTTTGAATTATAAATCTGTTCCTCCGGCTCAAATGCCACTAATGGACTCGCGATGACTTCAGGGGTCAGGGCCTGGAGTGGGGCGATATCTGCACGATAAATGGATCGGCCATGTGTCCCCACGAGCAGATGGTTTCGACGTGCTTGCAGTTTCAGATCATGAACAGGCACATGTGGAAGCCCATTCTGCATTGCCGTAAAGGAGTCTCCTCCGTTTGTGGACACATATAAACCATGATCTGTACCCACATACAGCAAGGCGGAATTGACTGGATCTTCAAGTATAACATTAACTGGCTCCGTCGGTAAACTGGTGTCCAGGGCCTCCCAAGTCTCTCCAAAATCATCGGATCGGTAAACATACGGAGCAAAATGATCCCACCTGTATCCATTGAGCGTCACATAGACCCGGCCAAGTTCATGATTTGATGCTTCGACACGGCTCACCCATAACTCCCCCCAGTCTTCTGCCGTGATATCTTTCCACGTATATCCCCCATCCTTTGATACATGTACCAGTCCATCATCTGAACCGACGTAGAGTAGCCCAAATCTGAGTGGCGACTCATCTATGGTGGTTAGTGTACCGTAAGGAACATCTCCGCGGCGGCCTCCGCGTGTCAAATCATCGGAGAGTGTTTCCCAGTCATCTCCGCGGTTAAAAGAGCGATGAAGTTTATTGGAACCATAGTAGAGGACATCCTGATTATGGCGAGACAAATGAATCGGAGTCTGCCAGTTATATCTGAGAGGACGCTCTCCTAACTGATGACGTGGTCGAACTGATGTACTTGTTCCAGTACTTGTTTCAATACGCCGATATGCACCAAACTGCGAGCCGGTGTATATGATGTCGTTTGTACGAGTATCAACCTCAACCTGCATGCCATCACCGCCTAGGTATGACCTATACGAATACCTTCCACTGCCATGCCAGCCGGTTGACTCTTGATAGGTATGAGGGCCGCCCCATACCCCATTATCCTGCAATCCTCCGTAAACATGGTAAGGGGTTTGATCATCTACGCCAATCGCATAAAACTGCCCCACTGATGGTGTATTTCCTTTAAACCAGGATTCACCATTGTCATAGGTAATGTTCAAACCCCCATCATTCCCATTGATCAGGTGACCTGGCCTGGATGGATTGATCCAAAGAGCTTGATGATCCACATGCACGCTCGGCCCACCGATGGACTCCCAAGAGGCACCACCATCGCCTGACGTCAAAAGTGGAACACCTAGAATGTAGATGCGCTCAACGTAATTCGGATCAACACGGATTTCTCCAAAATAATAGCCATAGGAATTGTATACGCGGTCGAGATAGTTTTCATGAGTCCGTGACCATGACTGTCCTCCATCTTCTGAGCGATAAACTTCCGCACCCACCACAGGAGTATCGAACAACTCCCTGTTCGCATCTTCAACGTACCAAACCAGATGCACCGGCTCAAGCGATCCCTCTTCCACCATCGTTCGAATCTCCTCAACGTCGAATTCGAAATTATTCTCCTCGAGGTATTCTGCAATCGCCTCTTCGTCCAATTCCAGAAACTCCGCAGTGGTCATTGAGCGCAGTGCTTCCCGTGTCAAGGCGGGGACTTCGTCCTCGTCTTCTGTTGGCCTGCGAGACTGATTGTCAATGAGGGCATACAAAATCTGAGGGTTACCAGGGAAAATTGCCAGCCCAATACGTCCAACCGTATCACCACTGGGCAATCCCTCTGCTGCCATCCGCTCCCAGGAAGTCCCCCCATCAATTGACTTCCATATCCCCGATCCACTTCCTCCTTCGACAAAATTCCACGCTCGGCGATCGCGTTCCCAGCCTACGGCATACAAGATATCCGGGGTTGAAGGATCGATTACAAGGTCAATCACGCCGGCTGTATCCGAAATAAACAGCGTCTGGGTCCAGGTTTGTCCACCATCACTCGTCTTATAGACCCCGCGATGGGGACTGGAGGAATACAGTGCCCCCAGCGCAGCGACCCACACGGTTTGAGAATCTGTGGGGTGAATGAGAATTCGGCCAATCCTGTGTGTGTCACTGAGTCCCATATGCTCCCAGGATTCACCATGATCCAGGGATCGATATATACCGGTCCCTGCATAGGAGGAGCGACTCGAGTTATTCTCCCCCGTCCCGACCCAGATTACCTCATCCCGAGCCCAGTCAACCGCAATGTCTCCCATCACCATGGACGCCTCCTCGTCAAACAAGGGCTCGAACGAGAGTCCGTTGGTCCTGCTGCGCCATAATCCGCCAGATGCGTACGCCACGTACATCTCTGTGGGATTTAATGGGTTGGCATCAATGTCTACGATCCTTCCACTCATGACGGTTGGCCCGATGCCCTGTAACTCCACATTGGACAAGGGCGAAGACTGTGCATCCAGGAGACGTTGTTCAAAGCTACTCAACCGTTCAGCGGCGGGAGTTGATTCTACAGGTGACAGCATCTCCGGCACCTGTGCCACAGAGAGATGAACTCCAAAAAGGAGGAAAAAATAGGGAATTAGACCACGTCGCATCAGAAGAATCGAATAAGTGTAGGCGCCAAAGTTACGACGATCTACGCTTATGATTCATATCCCCTGACTAATCGGCAGTTAACTCTGCCAACCTCTCCAATCGCCTGAATGAAATTTTGTCTCGTGCAGACTTACATACGGACATCGGAACTCCGTCACCCGAAATTGTGATCAGAAACCGATCCTCCACCCATGAATGCAGCTCACAGACTTCGTGGCCACGTTCATTGTGATATTTTTCGTAGATAGGATATTCTTTCGATCGGTTCTGGAAAATGTGTGTGCGCTCAAAACCCCGGTCACTCTCACGATCAATGTCCTCACCAACCCAGTCTGACAATGCCTCCGCGGCGAGCTTGCCAAATGCCGCCAAATCAATGATCGTGACCGTAACAACTTGTTCTCCATCTTCATACTCGCCACTTATCATCGAAAAACCGCTCCCAATTGAAAGTGTCTGTCCTTCGGTGATCGTCGGTCGAACCCCATTCACTCTTTCAGGCAGAAGCTTCTGTAAGTCCTGATAACTGATTGCAGGAGTGTGAGGGGGCTCCCCTAGTGTCTCTTCAAGAATTTCTCCTAATACTGTCGTGATAGACTCGGTATTCTCCGTATCGTACACTTTCTCAGGAAAAACACTTTCCATACCTTCTGAATTCGACATCACTTCAGAAGCATCTACCTCCTCTTCCTCGGAGGTCGTTTGGCACCCCAAGAGAAGGAGCATGAAAAGGTTTGCAGAAAAAATCCGAACCCACACGGCCTGAGCTGAATAATGTCGCATATGGTCGCCTTGGAGCAAGCTTCTTTACACTGCCTTTACGTTACGATTCCTATCAAGATTCATTATTACTGAATTCAATCTTATGGGAGCGAATGGAGATGGATAGGTATTCTAAATGTCTCGTCAACCTGACGAACTATCCTGCGTTGGAATTTTTGTACTGAACCACTGCATCACAAACCTCTTGTCCTATATCATCCATCGCGCGTAGTGTGCCATTACGATCCTGACAGTCTATGATGAGACAGGGATCTATAATCCGTGAAGTGATCAGCGCATGATATACCTCTCTCACACTTGAGAGATAGATTACGTCACGCTCGTGTAAATCATAAACCTTTTCCGTGTATGTCCGCGTCTCCTTCTGGGCTACCAATTCCTTGGAGGTATGAGCAGGCACTTCCAGAAAGAACGTCAAATCAGGTTTCGGCAGATCATAGATCTCGTATTCTAGGTTAAAGAGCCATTCTGTGAACGTTGCGCGTTCCGGGTTTGTGATCCTGGCGCTTTGATACGCCAAATTTGATGCTACATATCGATCCACAATCACCAGATCATTCTCCTCACATGCCCGCTCAATATGAGCACGGCTCTCGAGACGATCCAAGGCAAAGAGTGTTGCTGCAAATACAGGAGGAACCTCCTCAAGCGTACCAAACTTCCCATTCAAGTACGCCGCAACCATCTTTGAACAGTGGGTATCTTTGTAGCGTGGAAAGGAAACGAGTTCGGAGGTATACCCTAACTTTCGGGTACGCTCCAGAAGTTGGGCCGCCTGCGTCCCTTTTCCTGAACCATCAATTCCCTCAATCGCAATCAGCATCTTTTGTGACCATATGCAATTAGGCACCGAATCATTGAGATTTAGTTGCAGAGAGAAAACACCACACCCGACAAAATAGAATGGGCTTGTGGATTTTCTATGCTCTAATTTACAGAATTAACGTTGACCATTGATAGGGCCTCATTTAATTCCTTCTATGTGCCCCATATTCCCAGTGGCAACCTCTAAGCACCACTGCCTAGATACTTCTCCAAGTCATGAATATCCATTCTCTCTTCCTTGTATGCGGCTTTGTATTCCTCGTCCATTTGAGCCCGGCACAAGATTCTACGGTGTATTTACCCACGATGACGGTCCAGGCGACACGGCAACTGGAAACATATGCAACGGCCACTCGAAGCATTTATATCCAACAACATGACATAGTTGCCTCCGAACCCGGTTTATCACTACAGCGTGTACTGAGAGGGATCCCCGGGATACAAATCAGTGAACGTGGCCATTATGCTCTTGGTGAGCGTATCCTCATTCGGGGAATGGGATACCGTGCCGCATTTGGAGTTCGTGGGCTGCAGGCATTTCTGAACGGGATCCCCCTCACTATGCCAGACGGTCAAAGTATGCTGGATGTAGTTGATCCAGTGTTTATTGGATCTTCCGAACTGCTTAGAGGCCCCAGCTCCCTTTTTTGGGGGAATGCCAGTGGAGGGGTTTTACACCTTGTCAATGTTCAAAGCTCTTCCCCGCTACGACTCAGGTACATGAGGGGGAGTTATGGCCTCAACCATGTGCTGGCAAGTACAGGCCTGAAACTTGGCCCTCATCAGATACAGGCCTATGCTTCACTGGTGGAAAAAGACGGATATCGAGCACATAGCAAGGGGGATTTTTTTCGCGCAGGTCTAAGCACCCGAACAATCCCCAGCCCCAAAACAATCCTCTTGGTAACACTCAACGCCGCCATCCAGGATGTTCTGTCTCCTGGTTCCCTTACACTTGAACAATTATCCTTTGACCCGAGACAGGCAGATCCCAGGTATGTAACTACAGCGGTAGGTAAAGCCAGCACCCATCTACAGGGCGGTGTGACACTGCATACACAAATGGGTCTGGGGAATTTGTCTGCGACCGCTTATGGAATACGAAGATCTCTTGAGAACCCGCTCACCTTTGCGTGGAGTGAATTGGAGCGTATCGCGGGTGGTCTGTATGCCCAATTCCAGATGGATATCGGAAGTGCAGTCGGATTCACTACCGGTATAGATCTACGACAATTACAAGATGATCGCGTGCGATTCAACAATGATGCGGGCCGCCGGGGGAATCGTACTCTCCTTGACCAACAGGAAAACGTTGGCAGCCTTGCCGTGTTTGCGGGCCTGAGTACACAACTCTCATCTCGGGTTGGGGTATCCGCTGGAGTACGACTTGATCGACTGCAATTTGAGATGATGGATCATCTACATACAAATGGGGACCAAAGCGGTAGCCGAAACTTCACTGCACTGAGCCCATCACTGGGACTATCTTACCGTACTACCTCCCTAACGTGGTATGCCAACTGGAGTACTGCTTTCGAAACCCCGACGACCACAGAACTCATCAATAGCCCATCTGGCATGGGTGGATTCAATTCAGATCTTAATCCACAACAAACCAGGGGAATGGAAGTCGGCATGCGCGGCCAACTTGATGACTTGAAATTAAAACTGGATTTTGCACTTTTCTCCTTGCGCATAAATGATCGGCTTCTGCCTCAGCAAGGAGAAGATGGACGCACCTGGTACAGTAACGGCGGAAAAAATCGCCATAATGGTGCTGAACTTGCGCTCGAATGGCCTGTAGACTCCCCCCTTCATGCCCAAATAACCTACAGTTACGGATCTTTCATCTTCCTTAATGATCCTGGGGACGGTCTGGAAATTCCAGGAGTGCCTGCCCATCAATTTCATCTATCGCTACACGGTTCGACTTCCAAGGGATGGAGTGGACAGGTTGTTCTTGAATCTGCATCAGAGATGTGGGGGAACAATGCAAATTCCGCCAAATCTGATGGCTTTACAGTCCTGGATGTGTACCTTGCCTACTCGGACTGGGACATAGGGCGAATTACACTGCACCCCTTTGTTCGAATTCAAAACATTCTGGATAGCCAATATGTACGTTCGCTGGTTGTGAATGCCTTTGGGGGACGCTACTTTGAGCCGGCCGAGGGTCGCTCGATTCAAGGAGGTATCGGAATCAGTCTCTGACTCATGGATCGCCATAATCCCATTGTGACTCTGACGACAGATTTTGGCACTCGCGAAGGTTATGTAGGTGCCATGAAGGGCATGATGCTCGGCATCAACCCGAACTTGATGCTGGTTGATATTACCCATGAAGTTCAAGTCTTTGACGTCATGGCGGCGGCGTTTGTGGTGCAGCAGTCCCTGCAATACTTTCATCCAGGAACTGTCCATCTGATTGTTGTGGACCCCGGCGTTGGATCTGAGCGTCGCGCCGTCGCATTGAGACATAATGACCATTACTTTGTCGGCCCAGACAACGGATTGTTTGCACTCCTTCTGGAAACGGAAACACCCGATCAAATGGTCGAACTGAAGGTAGACAAGGACCAATCGCTCTCTTCTACCTTTCACGGTAGAGATCTCTTTGCACCTGCAGCTGCAAGATTGGCGAGTGGGGTTCCGCTTGAAGACCTGGGATCCCCTGCTTCGCACTTAGAGCCGCTTCACTGGGCATTGCCGATCGATGATGAAGAAGGTATTCGAGGCTGGGTCGTGTATGTTGACCACTTTGGAAACTGTATCACGAATATTTCCCGTACCCTTTTTGCAAGACGTTCAGTGGGAAGAGAGGTAACGGGCTATGTCGGAAGTGGAATCATCCGCAATGTTCATCAGACCTATAGCGATGTGCCTGTGGGGGAGGCCTTGATGTTGTTTGGGAGCACCGATCTACTTGAGGTTGCCGTAAATCAGGGCAGTGCTGCAACCCTCCTTCACATCCAAAGAGGAACCCCCATCAATATCGTGTTCGGTAGCTCCGTGGCCTAGTTCCCAACCAATATCAGGATACATTCAAATATCCCCCAGATTCCTACCCATTCACGCGGATTCAGGTTAGTTTCGGTAAAGACTGCTTTTCTGCAATAGGCGGAAGATCCCCGTGTTACCTACACTCAGGATCATTTTCTGAGATCCAAAATGCCCACCTTTGGATAGTCTAAATCACGGGCATGAACCGGTGCCCGATCAATCAGTAAAGACACCGGAATTCAGAGATGGTTGGATATTCTCGTAGTCACTATGGGCACAGTTTTTTCAGTTATTCACTGTAATTCCTAACGGTATGCCCCATCACGACCACGATACCGCCGTGTTACTGCACCCGCCTAAGCACCTTGATTACAGTTTAACGGGTGAAAATGCGGCCGCTGCTATAGAGAGAGGCTTGGCCGAAGCCGATTGGTATCAGAGTCCTGTTTCCCGCGCGCGGCTACGCGAACTTCTTGAACGGCGAGATGGGCCAGCCATCCGTGACACAATCATCTGGTTTGTCCTCATCGCTCTGTGTGGCTGGCTAACTATTGTCTTCTGGGGAACAGTCTGGGCAGTGATACTCTATCTGACCTATGCGGTCCTGTTTGCATCCGCTTCCGACTCTCGTTGGCATGAAGCAGGCCACGGAACGGCATTCCGCACCGACTGGATGAACAACGTGCTTTATGAAATCGCCTCATTCATGGTCATGCGCGAATCCGTTATACGGCGCTGGAGTCACACCCGCCACCACAGTGATACACTCATCGTGGGACGTGACCCAGAAATTCTAGTCCCGCGTCCCCCTGATGTCAAGGCAATCGTGTTGAGATTTACCAATCTTTCCGTGTATTTGAAATACTTCAAGACGATTACGCTCCACGCCCTTGGCAGACTGACTCCTGCTGAGAAGACCTTCGTTCCCGAGAGCGAATTTCCGAAGATCTACCGCAACGCACGAATCTACTTTGCCATCTATGCTGGAGTCGTTGGCCTCTCCATCTCCACATTCAGTATTCTGCCTCTAATGATGGTCGGCCTCGTCAATCTGTTTGGCAGCTGGCTCATGGTTATCTATGGCTATACCCAGCATGCTGGTATGGCAGAGAACGTGTTGGACCATCGCCTGAATTGCCGAACGATCTACATGAATTGGGTTAACCGCTTCCTCTACTGGAATATGAATTACCACACGGAGCATCACATGTATCCCCTCGTTCCGTACTACAACCTCCCCAAGCTCCACGAAGAGGTTAGAGATGATTGTCCGCCTCCATACACGAGCTTACTAAACGCTTACGCGGAGATCATTCCCACAGTCTTCAGGCAGATTCAGGATCCCGCATACCATATCAAGCGCAGTCTTCCGGCGCCCAAAGCAAGAGACGAAGAGGCCAAACTTACCTCCGCCGCTGATCCAGACACGGAGGGATGGCTTGAGGTTTGCTCGGCGGAGGACCTGGGTAAGGAAGATGTCATTCGCTTCGACTATTCCAAGAAAACCTTTGCCCTCTACCGAGACGATGAAGGCAATCTCTATGCCACGGATGGTGTCTGTACGCACGGCAATACTCATCTTGCAGATGGTCTCGTCCAGAGCAAGATCATTGAGTGCTCCAAACACAATGGTCGCTTCAATCTGGCTGATGGCTCCCCGGCCCGTGCCCCAGTTTGTCGAGGACTTGCCACGTACCCGCTGGAGGAGCGCAATGGCCGACTTTGGCTCAATGTTTCGACACCTGGTGGTGATGGGACTCGGGAACATAAAGTGTATCGTTTCCGGGTAGTCAGCAACCGGAATGTCTCTACGTTTATTAAGGAGCCTACATTGGAGCTGATTGACAAGACTCAGAGTATCGGCGCCCGTCCGGGCGAGTACATGCAGTTGGATGTTCCTGTATATGATCAGATATGCTTCAGCGATTTTGATATACCCAATCCCTATGCGGATGTATGGGAGCGCCAACATGTCTTTGACTTGGTCGTCGCAAATTCCGAAGAAGGTCGTCGCAACAACTATTCCCTCGTCGGAGACCCTGACCGTGATGAGGTCGTGCGCCTAAATGTGCGCATTGCCACCCCTCCTCCCGGACAGGAATGTCCTCCGGGCGTCGGCTCCAGCTATATGTTCAATCTAAAGCCTGGAGACGAAGTCACTGCCATCGGACCATTCGGGGATTTCCATATCAAACCCACACAAAAGGAGATGGTATACATCGGCGGCGGTGCTGGCATGGGCCCCCTACGTGCACACCTCAATCACCTGTTTGAAACCGAACAGACTAGGCGCCGGGTCAGTTACTGGTATGGCGCGCGCTCGAAACAAGAGATCTACTATTCGGATTACTTCGAGCGACTTGCATCCGAGCATTCAAATTTCAGCTTCCATCTCGCCTTGTCTTCACCGCTCGAAGAAGATAATTGGAGTGGTCATATAGGTTTTATCCATGAGGTGGTTTTTGCGCAATACCTGAAAGACCATCCTTCGCCAACCTCCGTTGAGTACTATCTCTGTGGCCCGCCGATGATGATCAAGGCATGCAACAGAATGCTGAGAGATCTAGGTGTGGACGCTCACCAGATAGCCTACGACGAATTCTAAGCATTGCTACATACCATGGGTGTAGCGTGAATGAGTCGAGGCTTGGATTCGGAAGCTTTAGATTCTAGGGACTGCCTAGATCCTTCAATAAGAATAGCAGGTGCCTGTCAGAAAGAGCTTTGTTTTCGACTTCGGCTCGTTTCAGTGGGCGTCCTGGGATAGGGATTGTGGAAAATCACTCGTGTTACGACTGCGGAAGCAGAATCCGAAACGTTGAGCCTTGACCAACAACCGAGTGCGTCAACGTCAGCATACCACCGTGGTAATCCACAACAATACGTTTGGCTAAGCTAAGTCCTAGGCCCCATCCCCGCGTCTTTGTACTGTACCCCGGCTTGAAGATAGTTGACCAGTCTCCACGGTCAATTCCCTTGCCATTATCACTCACATCAATATAGACACGGTCTTTCTCCTTACCCGAATTGATTTGAATTCGTCCCTTCTCATTTTCAATGGCATCCATCGCATTCTTGAGCAAATTTTCAACCACCCAGGCAAATAATTCCGCATTGATTGGAGCCTGTAATTCTTCCGGAACATCCACGGTAAGTGCCATACCACGACGAGGAAATCGCCTACGAATATAGTTCGCTGTTGCGTCTACAACTGGCGCCAGCGCCTGAACTTCAAGCTTCGGTACCGAGCCAATGTCATTGAACCGATTTGCAACTAGGCCAAGACGTTGAACATCTGCATCCACTTCTTTCAGGGTGTCGTGATCTGCTTCGGGATTCATACGCATCACCTCAATCCAGCCCATCAGGCTTGAGATTGGCGTTCCCAACTGATGGGCGGCTTCACGAGCCATTCCGACCCATAGGTTACTTTGTTCACTCCTGCGGGCATACGAAAAGCCGAGATAGCCAAACGCTATAAACAATGCCACAAATGTGAGCTGCAAGTAGGGGTAAATTCGCAAATCCCGAATGATGGAGCTTTCCCCATAATGCACTCTCTGAATTAATCCCGGGGCAAGATCCATCATAATCGGGTCAAAATTTCGATCCATTCGGGCGATGCGCTGCATAACCTCAAGGGAATCCTCCGGCGTTAGCTCACTGTCCTCTGGAATACCAAGATGCTGCCACGTAATCGGGTTCCCCACCTCATCAACAATTGCCGCCGGCACATCAGGAGGGTCGGAAATAATATCAAAAATGAAGTCATTGTGATCCCCCGGAGGTAACCTGCTTGCCCATGCTAACGCCGCCCGATGTTGCTGAGTCATCGGATCATTTGGATCCAACTTGTCGGCAATAACACGAAAATCGGCTTCATAAGGGTTTTGTGTTGCCGCAAGTGCAACCTGTTCAATTGCAGCAGCCCATATCGTGACGCTCGTACGCTCGCGCTCTTTTAAGTGCCGAACGAGGTTACTGGTATACAGGAGTGATGCCAGTGCAATGCACATAGCAAACACGCTGAGCAAAAGCTTGAGCTTACGCTTCGCGATAAAGGCAAACATGGACTAAGTGATCTGCAAGTGAAAGAGGGCTCGTCAGCAGCCCATTTGAATCGTCTGAGAACGCTTTGGGCCCGTCGAAATCATCGTAACAGGTATACCCGTAAAGGATTGTATCCGATTAATTAGGTCCTTTGCTGTACCCGGCAATTCATTAAAATCACGACACCCACGTATATCCTCCTCCCAACCCTGCATCACTTCGTACTGGGGGCTAACCGTATCTAGAAGCCGGGCATCGTTGATGAAACGAGAATCCGTCACGCCCCCCTGCTCGTATTCAACACACACCTTTACATTTTCCAGGCCAGACAAAACATCCAATTTCGTGAGGGCCAGTTCTGCAAATCCATTAAGCCGACAGCTGTAGCGAAGTGCAACCAAATCCAGCCATCCACATCTGCGTGGTCTGCCGGTTGTCGCACCAAATTCGCCGCCGGCATTCTGAAGATATGCCCCGGTGGTATCGGTTAATTCGGTTGGAAATGGACCATGACCTACCCGTGTACAATATGCTTTGCTGATTCCGATGGTTCGAGTGATAGCAGTAGGGGGCACTCCGAGGCCGGTACAGACACCACCGGCAGTTGGTGTACTGGAGGTTACGTAAGGATAGGTACCAAAATCAATGTCCAGAAGACATCCCTGCGCCCCTTCGGCGAGGATCTTCTTCCCATGATCAAGCGCTTCATGCAGAAAATGAGCAGTATCTGTAACGTACTCTGCAAGGGTACGTGCGCAATCTGAATATTCTGCAATAATCTCTTCTGCGTCCAGGCCTCGTTCACCGTAGCTGCCGCGAAGAATCAGATTCTTTCGTTCCACTTCGGCCCGCACGCGCTTCGAAAACACGTCTACATCAACCAACTCCGCAATCCGAATCCCTGTCCGCGCGACTTTATCCGTATACGCCGGCCCAATCCCTCGTTTCGTTGTCCCAATTCGATCTGCAGACCGAATGTTTTCTAGCGCTTGGTGATACGGCAAAATACAGTGTGCATTTCCAGAAATCCACAACCGTCCCTTTAAATCATATCCCAACTCCTGAACATTCTGAATCTCGGAAACCAACGCCTTCGGATCAATGACTACCCCATTACCGATAAGGCAATGTACACCGGGTGCAAACACACCACTCGGCAGGAGATGGAGAACATGCTCCCTGTCGCCCCACTTTATCGTATGTCCGGCATTGGCACCGCCCTGATAGCGTGCAACGATATCAAACTGGGATGCGAGCAGGTCTACAACTTTCCCCTTTCCCTCGTCACCCCACTGACTACCTACCACAACCGTTACTGCCATCCGGGAATCATTACAGGACACATCCCCGCATTGAACAGTCCTTGGACATACGAACTGCTATGGAGATATGTAGGAAGGTTGTGGTTTAGGAAGTCTGATAGCTCTCCGCTGCTTCCTGAACCGAGTCAAAGTGTTCGAACACCGTAATCAACTTGGTTACTACAAGCAGGGATCTGATTTTCGCAGCCGGGTTCGCGAGACGTACGTCACCGCCAGCATTTCGCATCGTGGTCATGGCACTGATCAGCATCCCAAGACCACTTGAATTCATGAATTTGACTTTGGCCAAATCCACAACCACATTTAATTTGCCCTGTTCTTTCAGGCTACCGAGCGTGTCCTGGAGCTTTGCTCCCATTGGGCCTCCCATAACATTCCCTCTGAGAGTGATGACTGCTGCATTATAAACTTCATCGACTGAAAAACTCATGCTTCTTGCAAAGGATTAGCGGCGGCCGGCTTTCTTGGCCAAACCAGACCGATGATACAATTCAACCACTACAGGAGTGGCTACGAAAACGGACGAATATGTCCCGATAATGATACCTATGATAAGTGCAAATGAAAAACCACGCAAAACCTCCCCCCCAAACATAAACAACGTTGCAACAACTAGCAAGGTCGTTCCTGAAGTAACAAAGGTACGACTTAGCGTCGTATTCACCGATCGATTGACAACGGTTTTGTATGGCTCTGTCTTAAACAGGTTCGTGTACTCACGAATACGATCAAAGATAACTACGGTATCATTTAAAGAGTAACCTACAATCGTAAGAAAGGCTGCTATGATTGCCTGATCAATCTGCATAGAAAAAGGCATAATCCCCTGGAGTAGCGAGAATACCCCCAGTGTAATCAAGACATCATGGAAAAGGGCCGCAACAGCCCCGAGTCCGAATCTCCACTCAAAGCGAAGCATCACATAAAGGAAAATTACCAAAAGCGACCCCAACACTGCATAAAATGAACCCCGCTTCAAATCTTCAGCAAATCGGGGACCCACAATATCGGTCTTGATGACTCTCGGATTGCTATCTGGAAATACATCTGAAATGCCTTGGATGATCAGTAACTGGACTTCTGTCGTCTCTCCTTCAGATGCGGTTCGGATCAGAAGTGCATCTTGTCCGCCCGCTCCCACATCACTGTAGGTTTTGACCTCAGGGGAAGTTTCGAGCACCGATGTTAAGGCAGCACGTACTTGGGTTACTTCCAGCACCTCATCACTTTCAACGACAAACTCCATCCCCCCTCTGAAATCTATCCCAACCTCCAATCCACGGGTAAGGATTGCTCCAATGCTGAGAAGAATGAGAATGCCACTGAGTATATAGCCCCTTTTCCTGCTTCCAACTAAATTATAATTCGTATTCTCAAAAATGCGCATAACGGATATCTCGGTTCGATTGTACTGCGCTGATCAGCCGAAGCCAACAACTCCACGGCGGCCAATCACTACGTAATCAAAGATGATGCGGGTAAACACAATCGCACTAAAGAGCGACGCCAAAATGCCTGCCATCAGAGTCACCGCAAAACCCTGAATCGGACCAACCCCGAATGAATAGAGAATGATGCCTACGAAAAAGGTCGTAATATTGGCATCCACAATCGCGCTGAGCGCTTTGCCATAACCACCGTCAATGGACGCTTTCAGTGTTTTCCCGGTAGATTGCTCTTCACGTACACGCTCAAAGATCAACACATTTGCATCAACTGCCATACCAATCGTAAGAACGATCCCCGCAATACCAGGTAAGGTTAACGTCGCGTTGAATCCCGCTAGAATGCCCAGGATAAAGATGATGTTGATAATCAATGCGAGGTCAGCAACCATCCCCCCTCCCCGATAATAGATAATCATAAACAGGGCCACGATAGAGAGACCAAACAGAAGCGACGTGAAGCCAGATCTTCGAGCGACAATGCCCAAGCTTGGGCCCACCGTCCGCTCTTCAACAATCTCCACAGGTGCGGGAAGTGCTCCACTCTTGAGTACTGTGACTATATCATCGGATTCCTCCTGTGAAGCCAACCCTGTAATTTGGGATCGTCCGCCACTGATCTGGCCAATGACCGTTGGGTACGAGTACACGACACGGTCAAGAACGATAGCTACGTTCTTACCTACATTGGCACCGGTAATACGAGACCATACTCGAGCTCCTTCGGAGTTCATTTCCATATCAACGAGCGGTTGGTTTGTGGTCTGGTCAAAATCGGCTCTAGCGTCTGTAATTACATCTCCCGTCAATTCGGCATTTACATTGACTGCCAATACCGGATAATACTCTGCCCCTCCTGTGCCACTGGGGTTTGCATCATAAAGCAGCTCGATATCGCGTGGAAGCATTGCCTGTACTTCTGGATCTGCCATCAACGAATTGAAGATAGCGGTATCCTGCACCGATACTTCACCGAAGACTACAGAACCTTGACCAGCTGGAATCAGAACATCCAAAAGCGGATTCCCCACATCGTCCAAGCCTTCCGTTTCCGCGAGTAACTGACTGACATCAAAGGACGTATCTGCTTCCTCGGAGGTGTCCTCTTCTGCAGGAGTTTCTACGGAATCTGCCTCAGCTGCTACATCTACTTCATAGTAACTGATGATCCGTTGCAAGGACGAATTCAACTCACCCGGATCCGCCATAAGCCGAAATTCCAACCTTGCCGTCCCCTTGAGCAGGCGGCGCACACGCTCAGGATCATCTATGCCTGGCAATTCAACCACAATCCTTCGGCTGCCCTGCGTCTGAATAGAGGGTTCTGTGACTCCATACCGGTCGACACGGTTACGAATGACCTGCATGGCACGCTCGATCGCCTCCAATGCCTGCGTATTCAAATAATCGGTCACTTCTGCATTACTGGAACGTCGGGTGATCTCTTCACTACGAAAGTAGCGCGATAGGCTCGCGTCGGGATCACGACTTTCAAACTCCTCCACAAACGCATCAATCAGCGAGATGCCTTCTGCTTCGGTGCGCACATCTGCTGCCACAAGAACCTGATCAAACATGTCATCCCTGCGCTCTCCCGCCAACTGAACGAGTAATTCCCTGAGTCCAACTTCCATGGTGACATGCATCCCTCCCTGGAGATCTAACCCGAGATTGAGAGATTTTTCCTTGATTGACTCAATCCTGGAATAATTATCGCGCTCATACTCAACTCTCTCTTCCAGAGCCATCCCCTCCAATCGGTTGTTCAGGGAAAGTCCCTGGAATGATGGGAATAAGTACCAGGCCGAAAGTGCTAGAAAGAAAACAACTGCACCTACCTTGAATCCGTTACCTTGCATGTATGCCTTTGACTAAATTAAAATGCACCGCAAATCGCGCGGTGCCTATTTCACAGCCCCGTGGAACGCTAATCTACCCAAAAAGGTGCCCAATTTCATCAGAGCACTGCGAATATTGAAAAAATTGGTGCAGTCACAGTGATCGATTGTACCTGTCCTTGCAGTTCGTGATCTGCCAGGAACTAATCCGGTTTCTACCCAAGAGCATCAGATGACCCAACCGCCGCTTCGTGCGAAACTCCCTGAATTGAGACGATAACTGCCTCTGGAGGCATTATAGACAGCTTTTCGGTTTTAATGTTACTTGGCAACAAACTTGTTCGGGTTTTTTGCCGCATCTCGGTGTCATGTCCCGTTGCGCACTGACCGTTACGTTTCTTTGTGTATTTTCCTGAGAGAATTGCAAAATTTTCTTATGATGTGTATTGAAATATGGTAATCATTGCACCCAGAAAATAACTCGGCTGTTTATTACATCTTGAAATGCTAATCAGGTTCAACTACTATACTAATATACCCCGCCGTATCACTGCCGATTGTGCCCCTTAACATCTGGGTATACGCTCTCTATGGATTACGTTGAGGCACGAAACCGCTTGGTTGCATGGCTGCGTGAACAAATGATCGGCCCCGCAACCGAAGACGCTGTTGTAAACGAAAACCCACTAAAACTTTATCCTGTGGGTGTGCTCAGTCCGACTGAGTCCACTTCAAACCCTCGCATTGATGACCTAAAAGCTATTCACCCGGATGGCCCTTCAAATGCAGAGAATGATATAGATGAAGCTCTTTCATATAGACGCTACTATACGGCTCCATCCAGTGTTGGGTTTACTTTCTTTGTGAGCCGTGATGCACAGCTTTCTATTACAGTATCTGCAAGCCGTTATAAAAGCCGAGGGGAAAGGGATGAGTCTGGGAGATTTGTTAAGCAGTCCTATAATCGTATAGAGTTGCAACCGTTTGAAATCACGATTGATAAGCCTAGTGGCACAATCAAACAAGCAATTTGGGAGAATCGAGCAAGCATTGTATTGGAACCACGCCTACAAACGAATGGAATCCTCTGTACATTGGCGCTATCAAATCTCAAAAGGGGTCCAGAAAGCTTGAGGCATTCCGATAAGGCAGAGTTATACCTTTTTGAAGTCCATCTCTGTTGCATCGTTGAGTCGGGAGATCTCTTAGAGCTCCCCCGCCTTGCTCCATCCATGATGAGCGAGGAAGAGCTTGAACTGGAACTTCAATACAAAGAGAGAAAGATATTCGGTGTCGGGCATGGCGCTGCGGTAGACTGGAATGTGAGCCCTAGATGTATTACCAAGATCTGGTCAGAGTTTATGCCAGTGGTAGAAACGCCCGCACTATCAACGAATCCGCAAGGAGACCATGATGCGCTTGATTTGAAGCGTTTATGCGATGAGGATATTACAACACTCTTAACCACGTTGAGGGATTTTTTGGACGGATACGAAAAATGGATTGTTAAGCAACGGAAGATTATTTCGGGGTTTGCTGATGAACTGGAGAGAGAAACAGGGGAACGCATGGTGAAGCGTATGGAAGTTGCATTAAAGCGTATGCACCAAGGCGTAGATCTGCTTGAGGATGACGAGTATGTTGCAGAGGCATTTCGCTTGGCAAATCAGACTATGCTGAATCAGATGCAACAGGCAGATAGAATTGAGGGACGGGATCCAAGCACAAATAATTACCGATGGAGATCATTTCAGTTAGCTTTTCTTCTGACCGTGCTCGAGTCTGCTGTTCAGGAAAAAAGCAGCTTTCGAGAAACCATGGACCTCATATGGTTTCCGACTGGCGGAGGGAAAACGGAAGCGTACCTTGGACTCATCGCAATCCTCATTATATGGCGCAGGCTTAATTATGGAACGATGGGAGGTGGTACCGTTGCAATCATGCGTTACACGTTGCGACTGCTGACCCGGCAGCAGTTTGAACGTGCTGCTCGAATGATCTGTGCACTTGAGTTGATTCGCCAAAAAGATAATCGTCTGGAAGAAGAACCGTTTAGCGTAGGATTTTGGGCTGGTACGGCAGTGAGCCCAAACACATACGATCAGGCGAAAAAGAAAGTGAAAGCCATTGCGGATGGCAGCAACTCTGAGCGTTTCAACTTTATCCTTACCTCCTGCCCCTGGTGTGGTGAGGAATTAACAAAATACGGGTACGTGTATACGCCTGACAGTTTCAGGTTTTACTGCACAAATGAATCCAATTGTGATTTTGGAAGACGCCGCGATTCCAAGCCACAACTCCCACTTCCCTGCCAAGTTGTAGATCATGCCTTATATGATGCTCCCCCATCACTTCTTATTAGTACGATTGACAAGTTTGCCAGACTTCCTTGGATTGAAGGGCCATACGCTTTCTTTGGCCGCAATACGCGGCGGTCCCCGGAACTCATCATTCAGGATGAACTCCACTTGGTAACTGGCCCTCTTGGGTCAATCGCTGGTGTTTATGAGGCAGGGATTGAAACGGTCATCAGGGAACTGGGCGTGAGCCCAAAATATATTGCCTCCACAGCTACAATCAGCGAAGCCCGCAAGCAGGTTCAGAGCCTATATGGGCGCGACATTGAGGTTTTCCCACCGCCAGGGCTCTCTTGTGACGACATGTATTTTGCTACTACAGATCATAGCCGACCAGGCCGTAAGTATCTGGGATATCTAGCACCAAATCTCAGTAGGCAAGAAAGCATCAGCCCGATTATGGCCGCACTGATGGCGGCACCAAGTGTTTTATTTGGGGAAAATCAAAATTTTGCAGATCTGGCAGAGGCGTGGTGGACGATGATTGTATTTAATCGCAGTCTAAGGGATGTGCGCACCTACCATAACGAGGCTTTCCGTGGTGTGCGAAAGGCAGGAATGAAGTTTGCCAATAAGAATCACTCTCAAAGCGAGAATCATGAGACGCTGGATTCGATTCGTGAGCGATTCCAGAAGCCTCGCATATCTGAACTCACCAGTCTCAGATCGGCCGAAGATTGTGCCATCACATTCAAGGAGTTAGAACATCCACGAAATCACGCGAAATGCCTTGACGTGGTATTTGCAACCAATATGATTTCTGTGGGACTTGATGTTTCGCGGTTGGCCCTGATGGTGGTCAATGGACAACCGCAATCGGCAGGGGAATACATTCAGGTTACGGGCCGTATCGGACGGGCCGAAGTGCCCGGTTTAGTGATCGTCAATTACTATCGTACACAAGCCCGAAGTCTTGCGCATTACGAAAATTTTCGACCATTCCACGAGTCATTCCATCGGTTTGTCGAGACTTCCAGCATCACCCCCTTCACCTATCAGGCACGGAAGCGAGCCCTTCATGCAGCTTTGGTCACCACACTTAGGTACCTGTGTAATCATTTGATTGGAAATGCTGGTGCACTTAAAATCGGGGAACAAGAGGAGGAAGAAAGACAGATCTTAACCCAATTAAGCAATCGGTTCACGAACGCATGTCTAGACCCGGTGACACAAACTCAAGTGGATGAGCATCTCAAACGGCTTTA
This sequence comes from Rhodothermaceae bacterium, assembly GCA_009838195.1. Classification (NCBI taxonomy): domain Bacteria; kingdom Pseudomonadati; phylum Rhodothermota; class Rhodothermia; order Rhodothermales; family Rhodothermaceae; species Rhodothermaceae bacterium. The sequence goes on from VXSC01000008.1 coordinate 45,071, forward strand.
TCAAACCTGGTGTGATAAAGCTGAAGAGTGCAAGAAAAGACGCCGAGAACTGTGCTACTATGTAAGGGATGACCGGAATGATGCTGACCGCCTGCTTAAGAGTGCTGAGTTGTCTGTCAAAGGAGTATGGGATACATTGAATTCCATGCGAAATGTGGAAGAGTCGGCAAAATTAAATTATGGGCCTCATACGGTAGACGTGCGATTCTCGAACTTGCTGGGTTCATCAGGAGTCGGCTCCATAGTCCCTATGGGAGAAAATACAGAGAGTTTTAACTCGGTTGTGAAAGACATCACCCTTTGGCCTCAAGATTTACTGCCTGACCAAGAACTGAAGTATGTTACTCAGATCAGCAAGCACCCAAATATCAGTAACCGTAGACTTATCAGGCCGCCGGTCCCAATAAAGAGAGATGACAAGTTCACTAATTGTATCCCGGCAGAAAAATTTCCACGGTGGTCATATTGTATTAAGTGTGGACTGCTTAGTTATTACTCCCTGACCGTTGCAAATAAATGCCCCGACGAAAGCTGCGATGGAATCACGAGACAGGTTCATTGGGTTCTCGTACATCGGCAAGGCTTTTTAGCTGATGTGGACTGGCACTATATGGCACATGGGAAAAAGTCAAAAGATTGCCCCCGCACCAATGATCGGGCCTATCTCAAACTGATTCAGGAACCTAAATACCTAGTCCAGTGCACGAAATGTAATCGCACGGGTTGGCAAGATATAGCCCAGTTTGGGAGGAAAACGTGGCAACAGCCCTGGGTCCGCGAGCCTGCGGAGGAATTCATTGCCGATAGTATGGCAGAAGTCATGTATATCGGTGACTCCCGAATGTACCAAGAAGAGAAACACAGATCCCTAGTAATACCACCTGAATCACGCATTAGACGAGGTAGTATCGTTGATCTTCTGTATAGAAATAGCGATGATCAACGGAAAATTAACCAAGATCAAACAGACTTTCAGCGTAAAAGCGTGATAAAACGTATTGCAACAAAATATGGATGCGGTCCCAAAGAGATCAGAGATGCATTAGCGGAGATTGAACGTGGTTATCCTCTCTATGATGAACAAGTGGGCGCGGATCATCTGATGCAACTTGAATATGATGCACTTTCAAATCCCATTCCGGACCAACGGGAGGACGAAGATCTTGTCACGACACATCATACCCTAGAATGGAAAGAACGGAGTGGTGATCATTTGCCTCCTGAAATCGTGTCGTTGGTTAACAGCTTAGCTGCAGTTGAACGTCTACGAATGGTTTCTGTGTTTTTAGGGTTCAGGCGTGATGCCTTTAGAGATCAATCTAGGGGTAGCAACATGAAAGGAAGACCCAGTTTGGTACCCCCCGATGTTTTTGGTACTTCTGATTGGCTCCCCGCAGATGAATTATATGGTGAAGGAATATTCTTTACATTGAGCGAGCCTTTGCTGCAGGTTTGGGAGGAAAAGGTCCGAATAGCTCGACAAACCGACCGTGAACTGAACAAATTATTGGGGCGGATAGATTCCTCTATGAAAGAAAATGACGAGGTGTCGAAAACACCACGGTTTGTACTTTGTCATTCACTATCTCATCTACTGATTCGACAACTGGAGCGCAACTGTGGTTATCCATCTGCCTCTCTCAAAGAGCGTATATATGTAAAAGATGGTGAACGTCCCATGGCGGGGATTCTGATTTTTGTCGCTGTTTCTGACAAACATGGCTCGCTGGGCGGGCTGACGGAATGGGCTCAACCACAAAAATTTTATCGCTTGATTTCACGAGCGTTTGATGCCTCGCAGTGGTGTTCATTTGATCCGGTGTGTTGCAATCCAGAAGACAGCAAGCTTGAGCAACTAAACGGAGCAGCGTGTCACGCGTGTCTGATGATCCCCGAGTCAAGTTGCTGCTGTAACAACAAATACCTTGACCGAATTCTGATCAATGGAAACGGTAAAACTCTCCCATCACTTCTTGAAATAAACGAACTATAATTGTATGCAGACCCGTAAATGGAAACTGCCTGGGGTGCAGGATCTGACGAAGGATCAGGAGGCAGCACTAGCATACTCGGCCAAGGGACAGCATCTTGTCATTGGTGGCCCCGGTACAGGCAAGACAGTGGTTATGGTGATGCGAGCAATACAGCTCCGAAGACAAGGTACGAAACATGTTTTCCTGGTGTACAATCACATGCTGCATCAAGCAAGCCAACAGATGGCGGGAGAGCCGTTTACAAGCTCCACATATATGTCCTGGTTCTGCAAAAAATTCAGGGAAATTACAGGCGAATATGTGCCTAACTTAAAGCCATATGAATATGATTGGACGGCATGTGTAAGTATAGCAAGTGAGATATCAGGGAAACACATTTCATTGAACGAGAAAGAACTCCTCATCATTGATGAAGGGCAGGATATGCCTCCGGGCTTCTATGAAACACTGATTTACCTTGGTTATGAAAACTTTTTCGTTGCGGCGGATCAGAATCAACAGATCTGGGGAGATCGTAACAGCAGTCGTCAAGATCTTGAGGATGTACTTGCAATTGATACCACAGATGTAATAGAACTCAAACACAATTTCCGAAACAATTATGGAATTGCTCGCCTAGCGCGGGCATTCTATACCGGTGATCCGGCTAGCCCCCCACCTAAACTACCAGACCAACAAAGAAGAATCTATGTCCCGATACTGTACACCTTTCAGAATCAACCGGGGGTATACATTGGAATCGCAAAAAAAATCATCAAGTTCTTCCTCCGTGATCGTCAAAAACTCATTGGCGTGATTACGCCAAATCACCGTGTTCGGAAAAAATATTTAGATGCCTTAAAGGAGTCCGCGGTTTTGCTTAGCGAAAATTCCGTAAAGATCTATACTTATGACTCCGAGAATAAGCATGTCCGATTTGATGAGGGATGTATTGTAGTTCTCAACGCTCAATCATGCAAGGGACTTGAGTTTGATGCCGTCGTTCTGGCTGACATTCATGAACACTTCATCCACCGTGACGACCGGGATGCGACCAAAAAGTTGTTTTATGTGATGGTTTCGAGGGCATGTGATGCAGTATTTCTGCTAATGAAGGATGACTCCTCTAATCAAATTCATGACATCCTGCCAAAGGATGTATCTGTGTTACAACGCAAGAAAATTGCCGCCTCCCATGCCTAAATCACATTCAATAGACTCAGGACTGTTCGTTACAAATCATTTGAACCTGATGTTCTGCTTTGCTTCTGGATTCATCACCCCGCCGTCTGGATTCGGAGACAAATACTATCAAGACACCCTCGGTGTACAACCTGGATCAATCCCACTCTTTATTAACAAAGTCCCACAAAGTGCGATTGACCTATCTGTGGAAGAAGCAGCACATCTAATTCCAATCATCGCAGAAATTAATCTCACAGATCTTGAACTGTCTGCCCCCATTCGACAACTTCAATTATTCGAACCTCTACCTCCGAAAAAGAAAACTCAAAAATCTGTCACGTTTGCACGCGCTCCTATTTCAATCACACGAATTCTCCGAGTCTATGTTAAATCAGACAAAACACGTGAGGAAGTTCTAAGTCAGGTACAACTTCGAAATAATGTCCCTCTAAAGCCTGGAATCATAAAACGTAGAAAGACATCCTTTACCACGGCGTTAAAGAAATGGACTTGGAAACAAAACAATCAAACAGAAGAAGTAGACCCGCCTATCCTTCTTGCCCAAGCTTCAGGAGGAATTCTTGCAATGTTGAACCATGTAAAGGATAGAAGCATGGCTGCTAAGAAAGCATTTTCATCGGCGTTTGAAATTGAGTCTACAGATCCTCCCATACCGGGCCTTAGCGAGTGGATAGAAAAAGGTCACATTGTACCATGGACAGAATCAGAGGAAGGCTATCTGCTGTGGAGTCTCGTAGAGAAATTGGCTACGCATCGGGACAATAGCAACGACAATGATTTGGACGAATTAGTCCTTCATTTCCTTGAAAATCTTCCAGCGAAAATTCATCACCGAACTCTTCCTCTTTGCAAAACGTTGTTAGAACTCGGTGGGCTTGGTGGATCCACGATACCTGAATATTTTAATTTGCACACAGACCCACTGGGACGGGCGGTCATTCTTTTTTTCCTGCGTCGCCAATGTCGAGAGTTGTTGGAATTTGACCAAGCAATAATGACCGACCATGACTGGGCATATTCAGCGATTCTTTTTGGAGCTCGTTCTGGTTGGTTGCGACTGTCTCTAGAATTACGCAGCGACGAAAACTTGGGAGACAAGATTTGCGACTGGATGACTTCTTATTGCCATCGAATAGAAAATATCAAGACTCCAATGTCGCACTGAACCCTGATTGAACCCATCAGTAACAAAGCCCGAACTAACTGAACGACCAAAGTGAAAAAACTTAAAGTACTTGTAGCTGGCTGTGGCCACATGGGGACCTCCCATGCACGCGCTTACCACTCCATGGATGCCTTCGAAATCGTTGGGCTTGTGAGTCGTACATCTTCATCTCGTAATCGACTCAGTGAAGAACTAGGCGGACTGCATACATATGCTTCATTTGAACATGCACTAGCCGCTACCACTCCCGACGTTGTCTCTATCAACACGTATCCTGATACCCACGCCAAATACGTACAAATGAGCCTTGAGGCAAATTGCCATGTATTTGTGGAGAAGCCTCTTGCTGAAACTGCAGAAGAAGCCCAGTCGCTCGTTGATCTGGCCAAAAAGACAGATCGAAAAGTCGTGATTGGATATATCCTGCGTGTACACCCGGCCTGGAAGAAATTTATTTCTCTCGCACAACAATTGGGGAAACCCCTAGTCATGCGCATGAACTTAAATCAGCAAAGTAGTGGCGCTCAGTGGGGTACGCATCGGAAATTAATGGATTCTATGTCCCCGATCGTAGACTGTGGGGTTCACTACGTAGACGTAATGTGTCAGATGACCCGTGCCCGTCCAGCAGCTGTTAACGCCATCGGAGCGCGACTATCAGATGAAATCGCGCCGGAGATGTACAACTATGGACAACTTCAGGTATTCTTTGATGATGGCTCTGTTGGTTGGTATGAGGCTGGTTGGGGCCCAATGATGAGTGAAACCGCTTCATTTGTGAAGGACGTGGCTGGCCCTCTCGGCTCTGTGAGTATTATTGATGAGGTAAAAGAGCAGACCGATGATATCGAAGGGCACACTCAAACAGGTGGGTTCAAAGTCCATCATAGCAGCCGAGGCGAAGACGGACACTTCGACCGTCCTGACGAATTGATTGATACGTCGGATGAGCCCTCACACGATGAGTTGTGTGCCCTGGAGCAGGAATTCCTGCTCCGTGCAATTCAAGAGGATCTTGACCTGACGGACCATATGCAAGATGCCGTCAGCAGCCTAAAGATCGTACTCGCAGCCGACCAAGCTGCACGTGAGCGGCGTACGGTTACATTCTAGGGTTAACGTTCTTGCCGGTTATTCCCCTCCACGACTGCTTCACCGAGCACAGGAATCAATTTGCTTACCTGCGATAGCTGTAGTTCGGGGCCTCCTTCGTGACATGTACGCTATGCGGATGGCTTTCACGGAGCCCGCTGTCGGTAATTCTTACAAACTCAGCCTTGGAACGGAACGCATCTAGGTTTTCGCCTCCGCAGTACCCCATTGCAGCCCTCAGTCCACCAACCATCTGGTAGATCACCTCATGCAGATAGCCACTGTAAGGGACTCTGCCTTCAATACCTTCAGGGACCAGCTTCTTGATGTCGTCCTCTGCATCCTGAAAATATCTATCCTTACTTCCCTGTTTCATTGCTCCCAAAGAGCCCATTCCCCGATAGGATTTGAACTTTCGCCCCTCAAAGATTACGGTCTCTCCGGGGCTTTCCTCCACTGCCGCAAACAGACTCCCAATCATAATACATGACGCACCGGCCGCCAAAGCTTTGGGAATATCTCCCGTTTGTTTGATCCCCCCATCCGCTACAATTGGAACCCCATGCGGCTTCGCAGCATCCGCACATTCAAGCACAGCGCTAAACTGAGGGACACCTACTCCGGCAACGACCCTTGTCGTACAGATTGATCCAGGTCCAATTCCCACCTTGACCCCATCTGCACCCGCTGCAATCAAGTCCTCCGTTCCTTTCGCGGTAGCTACATTCCCGGCAAGAATCTCAAGCGTACTGTGCTGCGCTTTCAAACTTTCTACTGCTGTTAGAACTCCTTCAGAATGTCCATGAGCAGTGTCGACCACAACAAAGTCAACTTCTGCCTCCACGAGCGCATCCACACGCTCTAACATATCTCCGAACACCCCGACTGCAGCTCCAACACGTAGGCGGCCCAAGGAATCTTTGCATGCAAAAGGGTGGCGTCGCTTCTTTTCGATATCCTTGAACGTGATCAGTCCTTTGAGATGCCCTTGGTTGTCCACAACGGGCAGTTTTTCGATCTTATGTCGCTGAAGAATCTCCTCAGCTTGCTCAAGCGTTGTTCCCACAGGTGCCGTATAGAGCGGTGTCGAAGTCATCACATTTCGGACCGGCTTCCGGTTATCCTCCTGAAACCTCAAGTCCCGGTTCGTAATAATCCCAACCAAATGTTTTTCTTGATCTACAACGGGGATCCCCCCAATTGAGTAACGCGCCATGAGTGCACGGGCATCTCCCACTGTACTCTCCACTGCCAGCGTGATCGGATCCTGGATCATCCCGCTTTCAGAACGCTTGACTCTACGTACCTGTATGGCTTGATCTTCTACCGACATATTCTTGTGCAATACTCCAATCCCTCCCTCTCTCGCCATGGCGATTGCCAGCCTTGCTTCCGTGACGGTATCCATTGCCGCTGAGAGCAATGGAATGTTGAGTTTGATTTTGCGCGTAACCCAAGTATCAATCTTGACCTCTCTGGGCATCACACTTGACCTTCCGGGAACCAGTAGCACATCATCGTACGTCAACCCTTCGCGCGTCACTTTATCCGTAAGAATCTGCTCCACTCCAGAGGAATCTTTTGTCTGTGATTGTTTCATGACCGATTATGCTGACCTACCATACGATATAATTTACGTATCTCGTTTTCTCTGAGCTCACGCCATGTTCCGCGTCGTAAATGGCGTGTTGTTAATCCGGCGTAAGATGTTCGTTCCAGAGCCACAATTTTATTGCCAAGCGCAGCGAACATCCGCCGGATTTGACGATTTCTTCCTTCATGCAATTCAATGCCGATTTCGAAGGGATTTCTTGATTGGATATAAGCAGCTTGATCACAGGTGGCTAGGCCATCTTCCAACTCAATACCACGGCGAAGTTGATCCAGCTGTTCTGGACGGACCGGCTCTGTCGTACGTACTAGGTACTGCTTCGGGATTTGGAAACTTGGATGCATTAGCCGGTGTCCTAGATCTCCATCTGAGGTCAAGAGTAGCGCGCCCGTTGTGTTGCGGTCAAGTCGCCCCACAGGAAACAATCCGCTGATCCCTCCATCCATGTTAATCAAGTCTAGAACTGTTTTCCGCTCTTTTTGATCTTTGACGGTAGTGATTGTGTCCTTGGGCTTATTCAGGAGTATGTATATATACTGTCGTGGCGAGATCACTTTCCCGTTGACACTGACCTTATCTCCTTTCTTGACCTGATACCAGTACTCGCGCACAACCTGTCCATTCACCTGAACCTGGCCCCTTTCGATGAGTCCATCTGCACTTCGTCGCGAGCAAATCCCAGCGCGTGCGATGTAACGATTCAGCCGCCCAGCTTCCAATGCCCGATCTTGTGCTTTAGCCGCCTTCGCTCGTGCCATAAATCGCTTGAATAAAACGTAGAAATCTGCTGTACTTAGGTTGTTGCCTGATCATCGGATGAGTTATTGGTACGGCTCTGACCGTTATCGTCCAGGCCGTTTGGTATTAACAGGTTTAAACGCTCTTGATCAAAATTCGAATCTCCGAGCAATTCTTCTGCCTGACGCAGGTTCGGCAGTCCATCTAAATCACTTAATCCAAACTCTTCTAGGAACCGATCCGTAGTCGTATACAGTATAGGTCGTCCGGGAACATCTGCTCGTCCGATGATAGACAGCAGATCCAGTGACAGTAATTTTCGGATTGCATACCCTGAATCTACTCCGCGAACCGTATCCACCTCTACTTTTGTTGATGGCTGCTTATAGGCAATAATGGCCAATGTCTCCATTAGCGGCCTCGTTAAGCGACGTGCTTGCTCACGCTGGAAAAAAGCTTCCAAAAATGGTGCAACGGTAGCTGTGGTTGCCATGCGTAGTCCACCGGCCCAGTATTGAATCCGCAGAGCACGCCCTTCTTGTTCAAGAGAGGCATTGAGGTTTTCCACCGCCTCCTCCACCGTTTCCTCACTTGGAAGAACATCGCTCGCAGTTACCTCAGCATAAACACTACAGATCTGCCCCACACTTACCGGGGTTTCTGCAGCGAATGTCAGAGCTTCCAGAACCATACCCAAGGTTACTTCTGCATTAGAAGCTTTCTGCTTGTTATCACACATTCTCAAGCTCTCCTTTCTCAATTACGAAGGCATTTTCATCACTGACGTTCAAAATACAAATCTCGTGTCCGTAGGCCATCTCCAATATTGCCAAAAATGTGACCACGATGAAACTTCGCGCTTGCCCTCTTACCAGATCCCGGAAGCTCACCCGTCTTTCCGTAAACAAAATTCTGCGTATTCGCTCAGATTGATCTTCAATTGAATATCGTTGTGATTCAATCGTAATCGTTTCTTCTTCTGGTGCCTCTTCCAATACCAGACGAAGAGCATTCATTAACTCAAATATCGTTGTCTGCACTAGGACCTCTTTCTCGGGTGATTCTACTTCAGCTGGCGTAGATGCTTTCCCCCGAGTAAAAAGCCTGGAACGCTCCTCTAACTGTTGATTCAGTGTTTCTGCCGCATCCTTATACCGGATGTACTCAAGAAGCCGATCTACGAGTTCCTGACGTGGATCAAAATCCTCCTCTTCTGTATCAATTTCTGGTTGTGGGAGCAACATCCTCGCCTTGATACTGATCAGTAATGCGGCGAAGTAGATGTAATCTGCAACACCGTCCAGATTGATGGATTCCATCAACTGGACATAGGTTAAATACTCATTCGTGATCTGGGCAATCGGTATATCGAAAATATCAACCTCTCGCCGATTAATTAAAAGTAGAAGAAGATCAAGGGGGCCTTCAAAATCCTCAAGTTCAACTCTATACATTAACCAGCGATCTTGCGGAAAGCAAACCAGTCTGCCGTCTGCTGAAGCCCCTTATCCAGGCTAACTTTTGGCTCCCAGGAAAGCCCATTACCGGCCTTTGCACAGTCAAGCACGCTACGCCGCTGCTCCCCTGGCTTCTCTGGACCATGTGCTGGATCCTGTTTGATACCAAGAGCTTCTTGAAGCTTGTGGTGAAGCGTGACAACATCTGTTTCAATGCCCGTACCAATATTGAATGCAGTTGGAGATTCTCTAAAAGTAAGTGCTGCGAGGTTTGCACGAGCTACGTCATCAACATAGACGTAATCCCGCGTCTGAAGTCCATCTCCATGAATGATGGTCGGCTGACCTGCCAGCAATCTCTCTGCAAAAATTGCAACGACTCCCGCCTCCCCATGCGAATTCTGGCGAGGACCGTACACGTTCCCATATCTTAATGCAACGTACGGGATCCCATATTCATGATAATAGAAATGCAGCAATTTCTCGCAAGTCAATTTACTGATCCCGTAGGGGGAAAGTGGTTGCTGTTGATGTATCTCGCTCTGTGGGCCTGCCTCTGGTTCGCCGTAAATTGCACCTCCAGTTGACGCAAACACCACTTTCTGCAGACCACTTTTTATTCCCGCCTCCATGAGATTAATTAGTCCAAGGATGTTGACTTGGACATCAAAAGCCGGATCCGAAACGCTGCGGCGCACATCCATCTGTGCAGCGTGGTGAACCAAAGCAGTGTACTGATTTTCCTGTACCAGTGCGAACGCATCAGGCGACCGTACATCCATCACATGAAGCTTTACGGAAGGTGGCACATTCTCCCGAAAACCACTGGACAGGTCATCCAATACTTCGACGTTATGCCCTTGGTGAATCAGCAGATCAGCAACATGTGAGCCGATAAATCCTGCACCACCTGTAACAAGAACTTTCATCTGAGGGACGGATGGAACCGACTTCCGTTATCTTGCTGTATAAGTTGACTGATCTTTATAGTTTTCCTATACCCAAAGTTAGCAATTTGTCGACGATTTGCGTTGACCTCTGCATGTGAAAGCTCTGCGTTGGGATCGGATACCGACTACGACTCGGGACGAATATGCCACTCACTCACTACAGGCATCGTCATTTTGAGAACTGGAGCTACATTCTCCAAGTGAGATGTAGTATTTCCTTTGGAATCTGCACAGTTCTGTGTGCGATCTTCTGTGTGGCTGCGAGGGCCCAGGCACCATCCGAGTTTCGTCAAATTTTTGATAATCAAGATGTCTTACGCTACGAAGAAGGAGCTTCCATGTACCTTGACCTGCTTCAGCAGGCTTCAGAGCCCCCACTATCGGAGGAACTGCAACAGCATTTACAATTGCTGAAACTGATTACTCCCGCGACCGGTCCCGTACGTTCATCCCTGAATGCGCTTCAGAAAGAAGATGGAGGGCCTGCTGATGTTACTACCCTCATACGTTGGTGGAACCAGCAAGACCCGATGCCAACCACCTTTGCAAATGAGCGCATCATTGAACACTTATCCCGCATCTATTATGCACTCCATCACTACGGCCATGCTCGCAGTGAATTCGGGGTAGACGACCGTGGTGAAATCCTGATACGATTGGGATGGCCGGATACACAAACCGAGGTCAAGCTCAAAAATGCGGGCCTTTACTTGCGCCCGATTGAATACACGCTGCCTCGGAATGAATTTTGGGTTTATCGGCGAATCCATCAAGATGCACACTACTTTTTCATTTATCAATCCAAGCGTCACGGATATAAAATAGGGACCGTCGAGGACCTGATCCCGAACAGATTTCGCACCCGGCAAGAAGATGCTGTGGTTCTTCTCAGGTGGCTTGATGAAATCTATCAGCAGCTTTCCGTCGAACATGAACACTACGGTCCCCTATTTGACACGGTCACCAACTATGTTTCGATTGGCTACTCGGATGAAAACCGTCCTTTCTATTTTACGAAGCAGATACTACGGGACGCACGAATACTGGATGATTTTCACCAGAATTCCCGAAATGAGCATGTCCCGATATCGGATACAGAGGTTGCCCGCTCGCCTGTCCCCCTAATTCCCGAAGTACGGTGGGCTCGCTTCCTAGAGCCGGAAGGTACTACGCGTCTGGATATTTCATGGGCCGTTGATCCGAAATCCCTACGGCCAGATCGCAGAGTGATGCGACACTTTCGCAGAAGTGGCACCCAGCCAACAGAAGATTTTCTGCTGACAGCATATCTCATCATGCGAGATGATTTCTTTCGCCCCTCTAATCTGAGACTTCGACAATACCATTTGAAGGAGGGAGTAAACTCATCCTTTGCGCCACGTACATGGGTCACCAGAGGACTGAGCGGAAATACCAATGTTGCACTGCAATGGGAGTACGCCTGGACTCATCTCGACAGTTTGAACAACCTTTTACCCGCCGCAAAACTTGGTTTTGGCGTGCAGGCACTCGATTCTATTGAGGCGCTGAACGGCGATGGACGGGCTCTCGAAATGAGTGACATTCTCTTGACAGAACTTGATGATGAAGGTCTCCCCGACAAGGGCGTGCCGGTAACCGCGCCAGACTGGGACTCAGTAGATCCGCTTGGGATCTACTTTGAGGTCTATTTTCTGCGCTTCGACGATCAAGAACAAACCAGTTACACTGTTGCGTACGAGATCCAGAATGAAGACGGCACTAGAGAACCAAAAATCTCTACCTCAACCGCATATAACTCTGCGTCCACTACAGTAAAGGAGCACATCGTACTGGATCTTTCCGCTTGGCAAGAGCCTCAACTGGTCGCCATCAGTGTAAAAGTCACTGACGATACGTCGGGGGCTACTGTAGAGCGCTCCACCCTGTTGCAGTTAAATACACGATAATGAAACTGTAACCAGTGCTCTAAAGAGCTATTTGCCCAGATATACCACACTCAAAGCCTTGCATTTTACGAAATTGTATGAGCCACAATTTTGGCACAATCGGTTGATGCGCCCCTACTGTCCTCCCAGAGCACACAGACACCAGAATGCATCGAGAAAGGCTTGGGAAGTGGCTCAAAACCGAGAGGAGTTAAATACCATTGAATTTTTTGACCAGTATAACCTTCACCACAATGAAATAAATTGATTTTTATTTTTTGCCAGCCACCAACTGCACAATCTATCAATCCATCATGAACTTTTTAAACAACTCCAAACCACACATGCCCTATATCCTTCCATAACCGACAACCAACTGTGAATCGGATACGGTACAAATGTTCAGCCAATGCATCTAATTTGATGAAACTTGCAACCGATGCTGGACGTCAAAGTACTCACCACTAAAGTTCAATGCAGCTAACGCTACACAAGGAGCGAGGCCATGGCAGTCCAAGAACCTGAAAAAGTGAGCAAAAGTAAAGTAGAACTTCTCGCTACGCTTCAAGACCTAGAAGCCCCTGAGGAGATGTGGGCCGAAATATGTCGTATAATGGCGGATTTTTTTGCTGAGCGAGCAACCGATCTGGCCAACAAGGTCGCGGATGAAAAAGGGTGGACTGATGCGGATTTTCATCGTATGGCCCAGACGCATATGCGGACACCATATCGCTCCTGAGCCCTATGGCCCTCCGAGCTGTCATTGATACCAACATTCTGCTCGTCTCAATTTCCGATAGATCGCCTCACCATTGGATATTCGAGGGCCTACGTAACGGGCTATATTCGTTGTTGGTTAGCACCGAGATCGCCCTTGAATACGAAGAAGTCATTGGGCGAGAGATGGGAGATGACGTTGCTAGTGTGGTACTCAGTGCGTTTGAACGCTATCCAAATGTGTTACCAGTACATCGATACTATCTGTGGAACCTGATCAAAGCCGATTTTGATGACAACAAATTCACAGATTGTGCGATTGCCGGCGGGGCCGATTGTCTGGTAACCAACGACAAGCACTTCAATGTGCTCCAAGATATTGATTTCCCCCGCGTGACGGTGGTAACACCAGAAGAGTTCAAGATCCTGCTTACAAAAACGCGACTGTCTGAATAGCACCACTGTATGGCCTGATGATGTGGCACTTTCGTGGAATCATCCAGCAGGTCCTGCTTCTCATTAGCCGGTTTGTTAATAGCTTGCAAGAACACGGTAGCTTCCGTACACTTCCAGGGATTGGCATACTCCGTAGACCACCAATCAAGCGACGATTTCGTTCCCCACCGGGAATATGTTTAATTCGGTCCTTCTGGAACTCAACAAAGCAAAACCTGCGGAGTCTAGGAATAAGTCCAGAAATGAATCTCGCTTGAAAGTGTGATTTCAAGAAATCGACGAACTGGTTGCGATTTCAAGAAATACATTTGAGCAATCTATTCAGAGAACTTCAACTAAAATTAGCAACACTTACATCTGCTCATATGAGGATGGGAGCGTGTCTCTGCCACCTGATGACTATTCAGGCGAGGTACTGTGTGTGATTATTCTTGTGGAAACAACCATGATCATTGGAAGTCTGGATCGTACGTTTTCACATGTCTCCAGACGCACATGTTCACTGATCCGAGGGCATCAGTGATACTCGAGAAAAAGCATCGGGAGATAAAAAGTCCCCTGCAAACGTTTGGATTTCCTCAGCGGTTACAGCTTCCAATTCTTCAATCGTTTCGTCAATCGAAATGACCCTCCCAAAATATAGCTCCTGCTTTCCAAGACGTGTCATCCGATTGGACATGCTCTCCAGCCCAAGTGCAATCCCCCCACGAGCCTGCCCTTTCGCCCGTGTCAGGACTTGGTTACTGACCGGCTTTTGAGCCAAATGGTCAAACTCCCGGAAGATCAATCGGAGTGCACGATTGATTCTCGACGGATCCAATCCCAGATAAACACCGAAGTCGCCGCAGTCGGAATATGCATTCAGGAATGAATAAATATTGTAACAGAACCCGTAACGCTCCCTAATTCGCTGATTCAGTCGACTGGAACTCCCCCCTCCCAGAATAATATTGAGTAGCTCTAATATCGCTCTGTGTTTGGAATGCACGGAGATACCCGGTCTCCCCAGAATCAGATGCCCCTGCTGAATCGATCGCGTCAAGGATAGCTCTGTTGCCTGATACGGAGGACGAGTAGATTCCTTTTTGGGTTTGGATCCGGCTGATCGAAGATCCTTGAATGCTTTCTCGACACTCTTGACCAAGGTCCCGTGACGGAGGTTTCCGGACGCAGCAATCACAATTTGATCAGGGATATATTGCCTGGTGACGTAATCGAAAAGATCCTGGCGCTTCAGACCCGAGACCGTTTCGGGATAACCAATAATTGGGCGGCCAATTGCCTGCGATGGGTAAATAACAGATTCAAAACGATCCGTGATATATTCTTCAGGAGCATCATCGTACATTTTTATCTCCTCAAGTACCACAGACTTCTCCTTCTCGATCTCCCGTTCTGGAAATACCGGTGAAGCAACCAGATCACACACGGAATCTACTCCCCGGTCGAGGTAGGAGTCCAGAGCACGTGCAAAATAGCACGTATGCTCTTTCGACGTAAATGCATTCAGATATCCGCCAACCGACTCCATTCGGCTGGCGATCTGATGCATCCTGCGCTTGGTCGTGCCTTTGAAGACCGCGTGTTCAACAAAGTGACTGATGCCTGCCTTAAACTCTGGGTCGTTCCGACTTCCAGAGTCAACCCATACCCCTACCGCAATGGATCTGACCGAAGAGACAGATTCGCTGAGGATGCGGATACCACTGGGAAGCGTCGTTTTGGTAATCACGACTTTTCCCTCCACCTAAGATCTACGTGATCCTCGGTGCCGATTTCCTCCGCCATGATTCCCACCGCCGCGTCGATCAGGTCTGCCTCCACGAGGCGAGCGATCCCCTCGCTTAATGTGGGCAGGCCGGGGAAGTGTTGCCTTATGACTCAGGCGAAGACGCCCCCTGTCACGAATCTCCATGAGTCTCACCTTGAGCTTGTCTCCAACCTGGACGGCATCCCGCGGGTGGTCAATCCAATCCCAGGACAACTCACTCTTATGTACCAGCCCTTCTTTTCCAGGGAGTATCTCTACAATCGCACCCACATCGAGAATATTGCGAACAGTGCCTTCATATTCCTCCCCTACTTCTGGAGCAACGACCAGGGACTGGATAATTTCAATTGCCTCGTTGACCGAGTTTTCATCCGAACCCGCAATCGTCACATAGCCTAGATTGTCTTTCTCTTCAACTTCAATCACTACCCCGGTATCGGCCTGGATCCCTCGTACGACTTTTCCACCTGGGCCAATCACGGCACCGATCAATTCACTGTCAATCGTAATCTGTGTCAGCCTGGGAGCATGTGGAGACATATTTTCGCGTGACTCGGCAAGCGTTTGATCCATGATATCAAGGATATGTATCCTGGCCTCACGAGCCTGATACATGGCCTGCAACATGAGATCTCTTGAGAGGCCACTGATCTTGATATCCATCTGACATGCTGTGATCCCATCACGCGTACCCGTGACCTTGAAATCCATATCTCCCAGATGATCTTCGGTGCCAAGAATATCGGTAAGAACCACATGACGGGTTTCATCTGCGATCATACCCATTGCAACTCCTGCGACGGCTTTGTTAACAGGGACCCCCGCATCCATGAGCGCAAGACTTCCTGAACATACGCTGGCCATGGAGGATGACCCATTGGATTCAAGTACATCTGCATTGACCCGAACGGTATACGGAAACTCTTCCTGATCCAAAATCATACCTTGCAGGGCACGCTCAGCAAGGTAACCATGTCCGATTTCACGCCTGCTTGCACCACGCAGAAACTTGACTTCTCCTGTCGAAAATGGAGGAAACTCGTAGTGAAGGAAGAAATGCTTGTCTTCCTGATCGAAGACTTGATCAACCGCCTGCTGATCACGAGTAGTTCCAAGGGTAACCGACGCCATCACTTGGGTTTCGCCTCTTGTGAAAATGGACGAACCATGTACTCGGGGCAGATAGCCTACCTCACACCAGATCGGACGCACCGTTTCAGGATCGCGCCCATCAATTCGTCTCTGATCAGCCATCACCATCTCCCGCATCACATCACGAGAAACAATTCCTGCAGCAGAACGGATCTGTGCAGTGACCGCATTGGCCTCTTCCTCGGGAAACTCTGCCGAGATCGCTTCAACCGCTTCGTCTGTTAAATCGGAGAGGCCTCCATAAAATCCTTTCTTATCGTAAGGAGCCCGTATATGCGCTTCTAGTTTGCTCTGAATTAATTCGCGCACACGACTTACCATCTCAGGGCTTGGCAGATCCACTTCGTATTCCATCGGCTCAATCGGAGCGTGCATGGCTTCGAATTCAGCACGTAGATCTAATTGTGCCTGACAGAGCTCCTTGATTACCTCATGTGCGACGGCAAGCGCCTCTACCACATCTTCTTCCGAACACTCCTCCATCTCGCCCTCGACCATCATAATCGCGTCCAGTTTGCCGGCCACGACAAGATTTAAATCACTTGATTTCAATTCATCCTTCGTAGGATTCACGACAAAGTCGCCGTCAACACGACCAACACGAACCTCCGCAATGGGGCCATCAAAAGGAGCTCCCGACAACAAGAGTGCAGCCGAGGCTCCGATTCCGAAGATCATATCTCCGTCATTCTCGCCGTCTGCCGAGATGACCGAACCAATCAGCTGGACTTCATTTCGATAGCCGTCTGGAAAAAGTGGGCGAACTGCCCGATCCACCAGGCGGGAGGTGAGGATTTCTTTGTCATTCAACCGTCCCTCACGTTTAATAAATCCTCCTGGAATTTTTCCTCCCGAAGAAAATTTTTCACGATAATCCACGGTAAGTGGAAAGAAACTCTGCCCAGGTCGGGCATTTGTTGAGGCGACAGCTGTCGCCATTACCATCGTATCTCCTGTACGTACGACGACCGCACCGCCTGCCTGTTTGGCAAGCCGACCGGTTTCCATTGATATTACTCTTCCTGGCGCATACTCTACCTGCGCCGTTACTGCTTTAGGGGTCATTTAACCTCGATTATTAAAAATAAAGCGTTCCGAACATCTAATTTCGTTCGGGGGCTGCACTGATCTACTTACGTAAGCCCAACGCTTTGGTGATATTTCGATAACGCTCAATATCCTTGTCAATCAAGTAATTGAGCATCCTGCGACGCTTTCCCACTAGTTTTAATAGTCCGCGCCTTGTTGCATGATCTTTTCTGTTATTCCTTAAATGTTGTGTCAGATGGCGGATCCGTTCAGAAAAAATTGCGATCTGCACCTCTGCCCTGCCCGTATCCATGGGGCCACTGCCATATTTCTCTGCAAAATGCTGTGTCTGTTCCTTCGTTATCATTTTGTGTAATCAATTAGTCTTTATTGGATCACATCCCCGCCAAATGCCCGTGTGCAAGACTGGTCACAGTTAAAATAAATCGGCCGACCAGGATGAATCAGCCCAATGGTACCCTATGCCACTCAGACTGTTCCAAAATCTTCCTGGAAATCACTTCGTCCTGTTGCATGGCCGCTTGTAATTTTTCCATCGAAGCAAAGTTACGCTCCGCACGGATTCGCTCGAGAAAATGTACGGTGATCTCTTCCCCATAGATGGGTCGATCAAAATCAAGCAGATGCACCTCCAGGTGTACCCCTCTACTGTCCTTGATTGCCGGGCGTGTTCCGATGCTCATCATTCCTCCCAGCCAGGCCCCTGACACCTCTACATTCACAACATAAATTCCGTGTGAAGGAACAACCTTTTTAGGTTCCCGCAAAATCAGGTTTGCAGTAGGATAGCCCAGCTCCCGGCCACGACCATCTCCGCGAACTACCCTGCCTGTCAAAGAATGCGGACGTGCCATGAGCTTTGCCGCAAGAGATACATCCCCAGCTTCCTGTAAAATAGAGCGTACCTTCCGGGAAGAAATCACCAGATCGTGGATCTTGTACGGTCTGATCACTTCCACATCAAAATTGTGTTGCCGACCCAGAGAAGCGAGTAAATCAACATCACCCTTTCTTCCCTTCCCAAACCGATGGTCATGCCCCACAATAATCGTTTGAAGCCCTGTGCGCTTCACAAGCAGTTCCAAGACAAAGTCCTCTGCTTCCAACGTGGAGAACTTTTCCGTAAACGGCAATACAACCATCCGAGCTAATCCAAGAGAAGATAAAATCGCGGCACGTTCCTCTATGGTCGTCAGTTTGGGCAGAGTCTGCTGCAATAACACCTCACGTGGATGAGGATCAAATGTGATCAATGTGCTGAGTCCGCCCGTATTCTTGGCACGCTCTACAAGATCTGCAATGATCATCCTGTGCCCCAAATGCACGCCATCGAAGATCCCCACCGTCAATATGCTGTCCGGCCGACAAGTTAAATCGTCTAGCCCTCTTTCAAAGATCATGTGTTCTCAAGGACAGCGACCAACTGTTCTATACTGCACGCCCGCTCAACCTGATAACTTCCAATCGCCGTACGACGTAGTTGCGTCAGGTGAGCCCCCACATGTAAATGCTGGCCGACATCATGTGCTAATACCCTGATGTAGGTGCCCTTGCTGCATCGCACTCGAAAATGAACCTCTGCCCCCTCTACACGGAGCACCTTAAAACTATGGATGGTTACTTCATTGGGGCTGCGTTCAACAGATTCTCCTCGTCTGGCTTTCTTATACAACCGTTCTCCGCCCACCTTGACGGCGGAATACATCGGTGGAATCTGTTGAATGCCCCCTGTGTGGACAGAACAGGCAGATTCAATTTGTGCGAAAGTAAGCGAGCCGATCGGTTTGCGCAGCGTCACCTCGGTGGCTGAATCCATAGATGGAGTAACTTCGCCGAGGCGCATTGTGCCATCATAGACCTTGGGGAGGCGCAAAAATCGTCCCTGAGACTTCGTAGCCCTACCAAACAGCAGGATCAGTAATCCCGTTGCCAGTGGATCAAGCGTACCCGTATGTCCTATTTTGGTCGCTCTCGGAAAGTACCGCTTCAGCCTCCTGATCACATCGTACGAGGTCCAGCCACCGGGTTTATCTACTAAGAGTGCAGCACCGAGAAAATCTTCCGCAGACCTTGCACGGGCGCAAACCGATGCATCCCATACCGGTACAGATTTCTCTTGATGAGTCTGCTCCATCGGCTCAGCCGTCATGATACACACGAGTCCGGCCTCATGAATTTGCAGTAGGGATCGCCCCCATCCGCACGGTTGTGTACTCGAATGGCGGCATCTACAATTACCAGCACCTCAGGTATGTTAATCTCGAACCCGTAAAAACGATCATGCACGACCATCCTGATCCTTGATCTGCGCAAACAGCGTGTCCAGTTTACGGACCTGATCCTGTGAATTGTCAAGAAAAAACCTGATACTCGGAACTGCCCGGACCTGATGACGAATTCTCTGAGCCAGGAATTTTCTCACTGCTGTGGTCTGGTTCACCAGCGCATCAAAGGCAGTCTGACGCTCTTCTGCAGAATCGAGCATGATGCTCAGATCAACATAGACAATCGACAGGTCGCGCGTGACGCGAACTCCTGTCACGGTCACCATGGATTGATCGGGAAACTCACGCGCGAGGATGTCCGCCATCTCGCGGTGCATCAACCTCGCAACGCGTTGCGTTCGTACACTCATGGGTTTTAGGAGACATCAAGCGTACGCTTGGTTTGGACCATCTCAAAGGCCTCAATCTGGTCACCAATTTTAATGTCATTGTAATTCTCAACCCCGATCCCACATTCGTAACCGGAAACCACCTCTCGTACATCCTCCTTGAATCGACGCAAGGACGCAAGTCGCCCTTTATAGATGACAATACTCTCCCGCAGCACATGAACCGTATCGCTCCGGCGAATACGTCCTTCGGATATATAGCAACCCGCAACGGATCCGATCTTGGGGACTTTGAATACTTCCCGCACTTCTGCAACACCAGTGATCTTTTCTGTTTCTTCCGGAGTCAACAGCCCCTCAAGTGCATCCCGGACATCCTCAATTGCATCATAGATGATCGAATATGTGCGAATATCAATCTCTTCGCGCTCTGCCGCCGCTCGGGCACCTGCAGTAGGGCGAACCTGAAATCCGATAATGACGGCATCTGATGCCGAAGCCAACATGACATCGCTCTCGGTAATCGCACCTACCCCCGCATGAATAATACTTACCGCTACCTCATCCGTCGAAATTTTGTGCAACGAATCGCTGATCGCTTCTACGGATCCACCTACATCCGCCTTGATGATCAGATTCAGCTCACTGAAGTCTCCCAATGCCATTCGGCGTCCAATGTCTTCCAATCGCACGTGCTTATACTGGCGCATTTTCTGCTCACGCCAGATCTGTTGACGCCTTTGGGCAATCTCGCGTGCTTCTGATTCATTTTCTACGCCGGCTAACTGATCCCCCACTGTCGGCTGGCCTGGAAGCCCAAGCACCAATGCCGGCTCACTTGGACCCACGGATTTGATCCGATTATCCCACTCATCAAACATCGCCCGAACTCGTCCACCGTAGACACCAGCCACGAACGGATCTCCAATTTTGAGTGTCCCGTTTTGGACAAGAACCGTTGCAATATTACCCCGCCCACGGTCTAGTCGACTTTCTATCACAATCCCTTGGGCGTGTCGCTTGGGGTTCCCCTTCAACTCCAGAAGGTCCGCTTCAAGAAGCACTTTTTCCAAAAGATCATCAATGCCCTCACCCGTCTTCGCTGAGACATATGCACACTGAACGTTCCCACCATACTGCTCAACAAGGACATTGTAGTCGGCAAGTTCTTTCATGACCCGCTGCACATCCGCCTGCTCCAGATCGATCTTATTGATTGCAATAATCAGTGCAACGCCAGCTGCTTTTGCATGATTGATTGCTTCAATCGTTTGCGGCATCACCGAATCATTGGCAGCAACGACAAGGATCACAACATCGGTCACTTTTGCACCACGAGCCCGCATGGCAGTAAATGCTTCGTGGCCTGGTGTATCCAGAAACGTAACCACCCGGTCCCCGTCAAGTGCCACTTTATAAGCTCCGATGTGCTGCGTGATACCTCCAGATTCCCCGGCAGCAACGCTCGCATTACGAACATAATCAAGGAGTGACGTTTTCCCGTGATCCACATGTCCCATCACCGTGACTACCGGTGCTCTTGGTTTCAAATCTTCTGGATCATCTTCGATCACTTCAATATCATCCGCACCAAACTCGGTAATAAACTCAACTGTGCATCCGAACTCATCCGCCACATAAGCAATGGTATCCGCATCCAGCCTCTGATTGATCGAGACCATCATCCCGGAGCTGAGCAACATGCTGATGATTTCCGTCACCTGGACTCCCATCAGGTCGGCGAGCTCACCCGTAGATACAAATTCGGTGACACGGATTTCACGAGCTTTTTCTTCCTGCTCGATCTGGATATTCATACGCTCTTCCGCGCGCTGCTGACGACGTGCTCTTCGCCGACGCTGGCGGACCCGCACATTGCCTTGATCCATAGAGCGGAGGGTCTCCTGGACGGACTGTCCAACCTCTTCCGAATCTACCTTGGGCTTACGTTTGCGCTTGCGCTTGGAAGGCGTGGTCGTTGCTGCAGACTTCTCTGCAGCTTCCTGTACAGATTTAGCCGATGCCGTAACTTTTTTGCGTTTGCGCTTGCCTCGGCGCTTCGGGCCCGGCTCGTCTGCCCCTTCAACCGCCTTCAAATCAATCCTGCCCAGCACTTTTGTGCCCTGAAGCTTGTATCTGTCTGCCGAGATTACACCCTCTTCACTCTCCCCTTCGCCAAATTCCGCCAATTCTTCTGACCCAACTGGGCTGATATCCGCTGCCTCATCTGCGGGCTCATCCTGCTCAGGGGTTTCCTCCTCCTGACTCAAAACACGCTCAGCCTCTTCTGGATGTTCGGCGTCTAAGTGTGGAGTCTCCTCTACATCCGCAGCCACAGGTTCCGCGGACGGTTCATCCTCATCAACAGGCTCAGCAGATAACTCAGCTTCCACATCCTCACTTATTTCCGGCTCCGATACGACCTCTTCTTCATCGGCGGAGTCTATACCCTCCGGTGAGACCTCCGCATCCGGCTCTGAAACCGCCTCCGCTTCGGGAAGGGAGGCTGGTTCATCCGCGACTTCTGCAACTGCTTCCTGATCTGGGGCAGTATCTGAAGGCGGCTCATCCTCTTCTGCAACTACATCCGGTTGCGGCTCCCTGTCCGACAACTCTGACTCCCGAATGGCACGGAGTTCCTGTACACGGGCACGGATCTCGCGGTCTTCTGAATAGTGATCTACCAGATCGAGATAGGCCTCTTCATCGACGATTGCTGCGTTGAGCCCGTTCCCTTTCAACGCATCCGTGTATCCACGTTCGCTCAGATGACCGACAATCGTATCAACCGTCAGATTCAGTTCTTTGGCCGCTTTGTGCAGCCGAACTTTTCTGAATTTTTTTCCTGTGGCAGTCGTTGCCATCTGCGCTATCCTGGTCGTT
Source organism: Rhodothermaceae bacterium (assembly GCA_009838195.1). NCBI lineage: Bacteria > Pseudomonadati > Rhodothermota > Rhodothermia > Rhodothermales > Rhodothermaceae > Rhodothermaceae bacterium. The sequence continues at coordinate 67,814 of VXSC01000008.1, forward strand.
TATGTACTGATACCGTGTGGCTATAATTCGTATTCTTCCTCTAGCTCCTGCCCTTCTTCATCATCGAATTCGGCCTTCATTGATTCCATGATGCGCGTTGCCACCTCAAGATCAAGGTCACTCCTGCGAACGAGCTCATCCACGGAGAGCTGCAGAACTGCTTTAGCGGAATCACATCCAATCTCGCGAAGCTTATCAATGATTTCCTTGCTGAATTCATCTGCAAATTCACCAATCTCAACATCTTCCTCGTCCGCCGGAATCTCCCGGAAGATATCCAACTCAATCCCGGTCATCCGCGATGCAAGACGGATATTGATCCCGCCTTTACCGATAGCCTGGCTCACCTCATCCGCCTTAACAACTACTTTGGCCTTGGGTGGAACCAACGTATCATTGATGACGACAGACACCGGATTGGACGGGGAAAGTGCTCGCTTGATTAGCAAATACAGGTCATCTGTCCACTCCATGACATCAATATTTTCATTGCTGAGCTCCCGTACCACTGCATGGATGCGGTTGCCTTTGAGTCCTACACAAGCTCCGACAGGATCAATTCGATCATCATGGCTGATGACCGCCACTTTTGCCCGATCCCCTGGCTCACGTTGGATGGACCTTATCTCAACAATCCCTTCATCAATCTCCGGCACCTCCAACTCAAAGAGACGCTCCATCAGTTGCGGCGCGGTCCGACTGATAATTACTTTTGGGTTGCTTCCCGCATCTCTACGTACCTCCTTTACCACTGCACGCAGCATATCCCCTTTCCGATAGCGATCACGCGGAATCTGCTCTTCCCGGGGCATCACCAACTCAACCCTGTTATGCAGGACCAGAATTTCCCGCCGCCGTATCTGATAGATCTCACCGACGACCAATTCGCCGATAAGGTCTGAGTACACTGCATAGACATTTTCTTTCTCAATGTCCCGGATACGGTTGCGGAATGTGTAGCGGGCCGTCTGTACTGCACGCCGGCCAAATTCAGCAATAGATATTTCTTCGGCAACCTCATCTTCGACCTCAAAATCATCTTCGATCTTGATGGCATCCCTGAGCTCGATCTGTGTCACTGGGTCGGACAGATCATAGTCTTCAACCACTTCCCGGATGTGCAGAACCTGTATATCTCCGTGATCTGGATTTAGAATAATTTCAAATGCCTCATCCGAACCGAACCGCGTCCGGATCATGGCCCGTATGACATCCTCCACGATTAACTGGAGTGTATCCCGGTCTATATCTTTCTCCCGGGCAATCTCGGCGAATGACGAAACAAGATCTCTGCTGTGCATCTCAATGAATTTCTGTTCTTACCAGGGTAATTGCACTTTAGCCCATTGGATATCTTCGTGTAAAATCTTTACAGCCCCCTTCCCATTTTGAATCTGAATGAAGGACTCCTGTACAGACAAAAGTTCTCCACAAACCTCCGTGAATGCATCTTCCTGCTTCCGGTAGTGAACTCTCAGATTGCGACCGATATGTTTGCGATACTGCCGGAGTAGACGTAGGGGACGGGTGGCATCTGGCGTGGACACATTCAATGTATAGCGCCCAGGCATAATGTCTTCCACATCCAGAACAAATCCAATCTCCCGGCTTAATTCAACCAGTTGGTTCACCCCAAGGTCTTCGTCACTTTCAACGAATACATTCACCGCATGGGATCCTTTACTGCCACGTACAGAAAACTCGACCAAAAAGATCGCACCCCCTCCCAGCACCCCTTCCACAAGGGTCTGTACACGTTCTTCAAGTCCAACCGTATCCATGGTTAGTGTATGTTAAAAACGCCCAGTCTCGACGTGCGTGACGGGCGCAGTTCAACGTCTATTCAAACAAAAGAGGGGCCCGCAACCGAGCTCCTCTCTGCCGTCGAGCAGCCATTGCCCGCACCCAGATCATAGATCCCGGCGCGCACACCGCCGCTACACGGGTGGTTACCATCCTTCCTAATGATTGTTCCGATCAGACCAGACTGGCCCGCCGCTCCGCGGTAACCTGCTCTGGGTAGTCTAGGGTGTAGTGCAACCCTCGGCTCTCCCGCCGCATCTGTGCACTGCGAATGATCAGATATGCGACGGCGATGAGATTACGCAGTTCGCAGAGCCTACTGGAGATGCGGGTTCGATCGTAAAACTCCTCCACCTCCTCATAAAGCAGCCGCGTTCGGCGTAGTGCTCGAGCAAGCCTTAGATCAGAGCGGACGATCCCCACGTAGTTCCACATGGTCCGCTGCAGTTCCTCTCGGTTATGAGATATGAGCACCCATTCTCCCTGCTGTCCGGTACCGGAAGCGTTCCAATCCGGCACTAGTTCATTGAAGTTTCGCCGAGCTGCAATTTGTGGAGCTATGTTGACCGCTCTTCGACTAAAAACCATGGCTTCCAGAAGAGAATTGCTTGCGAGCCGGTTTGCTCCGTGCAAACCTGTGTAGGCGACCTCTCCAATCGCCAAGAGTCCTGTAATACTCGTCCTGGCCATCGTATCGGTTTGCACGCCACCGCATTGATAATGCGCCGCAGGAACAACTGGAATGGGTTCGGATGTCGGATTGATGCCAAGCTTCCGGCAGGTCTCTACAATATGCGGGAATGCTTCCTCTGTTTTGGATTCCGCAAGATGTGATACATCTAAATACACATAATCTTCTCCCCGGTTCTTGAGCTGATCATCAATTGCACGGGCAACAATATCACGCGGTGCCAACTCAGCCCGAGGATCATAACGCTCCATAAATGCCTCGCCACTCTGATTTAACAAGATACCGCCATATCCTCTGACTGCCTCAGAGATCAGAAACGCACGCCCTTTGTGGAATTTTCCCTGATACAGTGACGTGGGGTGGAACTGGATAAATTCCATATTGGCTACCCGTGCTTTTGCGCGATAGGCCATGGCAACCCCATCTCCCGTTGCAATGGAAGGATTCGTCGTATGCTGATAGACCGCACACGATCCTCCAGTCGCCAGTAGGGTCACACGTGCCAGAAATGTATACACGGTCTCGTCCCTCTCATCCAGCACATAGGCACCATAACAACTGACATCCGGGCGTAGTCTTGTCACATGTTGTCCCAGATGATGCTCTGTAATCAGATCCACCGCATAGTGATAATCGAAGATCGTGATATTGGGATGTGCCTGAATTTTTTCCAAGAGGACACGTTCAATCTCCCGCCCGGTCCGATCTCTGGCATGAAGAATTCTCGGATGTGCATGGCCCGCCTCACGAGCGAGATGCAACTGCCCCTCCGCTTTGGTGAAGGATGCCCCCATGTCAATCAATGCCTGAATCTCACGGGGACCTTCGGTAATCACATCCCTGACTACGCTCTCGTCACAGAGGCCTGCACCGGCAATGATTGTATCTTGAATATGACTTTCGATGGAGTCATTCTTGTCCCATACCCCCGCGATTCCCCCCTGGGCATAATTCGTGTTGGATTCGGCAGTCTCCTTCTTGGTGATGATTGCGACCTGTCCTTGATCGGCAACGCCCAATGAAAACCATAACCCCGCGATCCCACTCCCTAAAACGAGATAATCATATTGATGTCGGTCGGCCATCGTTATTGCAGCAGATAGGCTTTAATAAATGCATGCAGATCTCCATCCATAACAGACTGAACATCAGTGATCTTGAGCTCCGTCCGATGATCATTGACCATTGTGTACGGCTGGAATACATAGGATCGGATCTGACTCCCAAAGTCAATCCGTTTCTTTTGGGCTTCACGCTTATTCTTCTCTTCTTCCTGAATTGCCTGCTCTAAACGGTAAACGCGGCTCTTGAGCATGGTCATGGCTCGTTCCCGGTTCTGCAACTGGCTGCGTTCCTCGGTACACTCTGCGGCAACACGAACCTCTTCTCCATTTGAGAGTGCCCCCGTCCAGATCAACCGCACACCGGTATCAAGCTTGTTTACATTTTGTCCGCCCTTTCCTCCTGAGCGGAAGGTCTGCAACTCAATATCCGCGGCCCGCAGGTCAATCTCTATGGTTTCGTCAATCTCCGGGTACACAAATACACTTGCAAACGAGGTGTGTCGACGCGAATTAGAGTCGAACGGAGAAATACGCACCAGCCGATGCACACCGGATTCAGCTTTGAGATAGCCATAGGCAAACTCTCCCTGAACACTCAGAGAGGCGCTCTTGATACCAGCAACTTCCCCCGCCTGGTGGCCGAGAATCGAAACCTTGAAACCCTGCCGTTCTGCATAGCGTGTGTACATCCGCAGCAGCATCTCGGCCCAATCCTGACTTTCGGTCCCACCGGCACCGGGATTAATCGTCAGAATGGCATTGCGATGGTCATCCTCTCCGGAAAGCATGCTACGCAACTCAAGGGATTCAATCAATTGCTGCAATGCGTTACAGCTTGCTTCAATTTCCTCCCCTAAATCTTCTGATTCTTCTTCGGAAAGCTCAATCAGAACCGATACATCCTCGGCATGCTCACGTACGATCTTGTATGCCTGCAGCCACTCATTCTCAGATGCGATTGCACGCTCGTTCGCCTGTGCTGCTTCGGCATCATCCCAGTAATCCGGCAGTAGGCGTTTCTCATTCAGCGCCTGGACTCGTTCTGATCGCTTTGCAACGTCAAAGATAGCCTCCGAGCGCATGTGCACGCTCCAGTAAGCTTTCTATTTCTGGCCCGGATATCATCTGATAGCAGAGTGGCTTCGCTGAGAAAAACGGGACCTCAACTGATTCCATAAAGGCGTGAGAACCGGATTCATGGACGCTCCCAGTGCCCCGCCGACGACCCCAAGTAATCCCCCCACAAATACCGTTACCACCGGAATAAGTGCCCCCGGGAGACCTCCGAACATCGCCCCCATGATCGCCAGTAGCCGTATGGTTGGCTCAGGAGCAACGATGAATGTATGTGCGACAAACAGGGCCCAGCCCAGTCCCACTGCAATGCCTCCTGCAAGCCATGCGCGTCTTCGGCAATACATCCCTGCAGCGATGCCGCCTCCAATACTCCATGCCCATCCCAGAATCAGATGAAGAATGATCGCAGTTCCTAGCCCAATCAATATTCGAATCATCGGCCATTCTTGCACTTCTGAACAAATCGATTGATCCGGCAAGTAGCCTCGGCAACCTTGTCATCCGCAGTCGCATAGGAGCAGCGTACGAACCCTGCCCCACTGGGCCCAAAAGCATCTCCTGGCACCACGGCAACTGATTCTTCGTGAATCAAATTTTCTGCAAACTCCTCCGAAGTCAGCCCTGTTTCCCGGATATCCGGGAAACAATAAAATGCCCCTTCTGGCTCAAAAGTGGGGAGTCCTGCTGCCCGCAAACCATCTACAATCACACGTCTACGGCCATCATATGCCTGCCGCATACGCTCAACCTCCGAAGCACAGTCCCGGATTGCCGCCAAGGCCCCGTATTGGGCAACGGTCGGAGCACTCATGATCATATACTGATGGACCTTATAGAGCCCCTCGTAGATTGAAGCAGGAGCAATCGCGTAACCAAGCCTCCATCCAGTCATGGCGTAAGCTTTCGAGAATCCCCCCAGAATTACACTGCGCTCGCGCAAGGACTCAACTGACCAAGCACTGGCATGCCCTATCCGCTTCGCATCTCCATAGATAAGTTGATCATAGATCTCATCTGAGACCAAGACGAGGTTATGGGCCTCTGCAATGGCAGCAATTTTCTCGAGGGTTTCCCGTCTCAGGATCGCACCTGTCGGGTTATTCGGATAGCCAATAAAAATCATCCGGGTCCGGGAGGTGATTCTACTGGAGATATCTTCTGCCGTCACTTCAAAATTTGTTTCTGCACGCGTCGGGACATAGACCACCCTACCATGAGCAAACCGGGCCACCGGGCCATAGGACACAAAGCATGGTTCCGGAATTAGGACTTCATCCCCAGGGCTCAGTAGTGATAGCATCGCCAATTGCATTGCTTCGCTGGCGCCAACGGTGATCAGAATTTGATCTGGCTCTACCTGATATCCATATAGATCGTACAGGTGTTCTGCAATGGCCTCTCGCAGTTCAATTAGACCGGCATTCGAAGTGTACCCTGTCTTTCCCGCCGCCATTGACGCGACCGCTGCATCCATAATGGGGCGTGGGCTCACAAAATCCGGCTCCCCGATCCCCAATGAAATCACACCCTCCATGGAAGCTGCAATATCAAAAAAACGGCGGATACCGCTCGGGGGAATGGACTGAATATGTGGAGCGAGTAATGACATTATTATACGAATTCTACTCCCTGTGCCAAGGGAAGGTCTTTGCCATAATTCACGGTATTGGTTGCTCTGCGCATATAATGTTTCCAAGAATCCGAACCACTTTCACGCCCTCCACCGGTTTCTTTTTCTCCTCCGAAGGCACCACCAATCTCAGCCCCGCTCGTACCAATATTTACATTCGCAATTCCGCAGTCACTTCCTGCAGGCCCACAAAAAATCTCAGCCTCTACAACGCTGTCAGTGAAGATTGCACTCGAGAGTCCCTGTGGCACATCATTCTGGATTCTGATTGCCTCCTCCAGTTGATCATATTCGTGTACATAACAGATCGGTGCAAACGTTTCTGTTTGCACAATCGGTGCTTCGGAAGAAATTTCTATGAGCGTAGGCCGCACGTAGACACCACCGGAGGGGACATCCGCTGTGACGCGTCCTCCCCCATGGACCTGTCCTCCCTGCTCGGTAGCCGAAGCCAATGCACGCTCCATTGCCTTGGCTGCACCCTCATCAATAAGGGGCCCTACCAACACATCGCTTTCGCGTGGATCCCCAATCCGTATGGATCCCCAGGTACGGAGCAGACGTGACAATAGCTCATCCTTTACACTTTTGTGAACAATTAGGCGGCGAAGCGTCGTACATCGCTGTCCTGCGGTTCCCACTGCAGCAAAGGTAATTGCCTTCACTGCGAGATCCATATTTGCACCTGGAGCGACGATGAGCGCATTATTGCCCCCAAGTTCCAACAATGAACGCCCCAGTCGTTTGGCCACACGTTGCCCTACAGCCCGCCCCATTGCAATGGACCCGGTTGCCGAAATCAATGGCAAATATGCAGAGTCAACCAATGCCTCTCCTACATCACGACCACCATTGATTACTACACTCAACGCATCCGGAGCATCTTCAAAGTCGCGGACTACTCTCATCAGAAGGTTATGGCATGCCCATGCAGTCAGTGGTGTCTTCTCGGAAGGCTTCCAGACTACCGAATCCCCACAGACCAGTGCCAAGGCAGCATTCCATGACCACACAGCCGCAGGAAAATTAAAGGCCGAAATCACACCGATCGCACCCAAAGGATGCCACTGCTCCATCAGCCGATGCTGAGGACGTTCACTTTGGATGGTAAACCCATAGAGTTGGCGACTCAGCCCAGTGGCAAAATCACACACATCAATCATCTCCTGCACCTCCCCCTCCGCTTCTGATTGAATCTTACCTGCCTCCAGGGTGACCAAGTAGCCCAACTCTTCTTTGTGCTCTCGCAGTATCTGCCCCAATTGACGGACCAGCTCTCCACGACGGGGCGCAGGAACGACCCGCCATGAAAGAAACGCATGATGTGCGGCCTCGCAGCCTCGTGCTACTTCTGCCGAAGTTGCCGAGCCAACATGCTGAATCAGGCTGCCATCAATGGGACTATGAACTTCTATGCGAGGTCCCTGACCGGGGTCTGCAGAGGAGCCAATGATAAGCCCAGGTCCCACATCAGATATTCCAAGTGAACTGAGAGCGGTTCGTACGTTCATCTCAAGCACACGACTTCAGACTGCAGAAAAGGCAGCGATGAGCCCAACAGGTTGCATACGACGTGAAAGAAGCAACTATCATCATCGTAGCGGTAACCAGTTGAAAGTGTACTCCTCATCCAGGAACGAGGTGCTCATCTGTAGTGGGCTGTTCTCCAGGCCGATTATTTCATGATTTAAGCTTCTTCCTTAGACGCTTCTACCTCTGATACATCCGTATCGGATACATCTTTCTCAGAAGCCTTTGCCTTTGGCGCTTTCTTGGTAGACGCTTTTGCCTCAGAAGCCTTCGCCTTTGGCGCTTTCTTAGTAGATGCTTTTTCCCCGGAAGCCTTCGCCTTTGGCGCTTTCTTAGCGGATGCTTTTTCCCCGGAAGCCTTCGCCTTTGAGGCCTTCTTGTCAGATGCTTTTGTCGTGGAGACCTTTGCCTTTGACGTCTCCTTAGCGGACGCTTTTGCCTTAGAGGTCTTTGTCTTTGGCGCCTTCTTAGCGGATACTTCTTTCCCGGACGCTTCCTCCTTGGAGACTTCAACCTCTGGCGTTTCCACATCAAGCACTTCTTCCTCAGAAGCCTTCACATCTGGTGCTTCCGCATCGGACGCCTCTTCCTCAGAAGCTTTCACCTCTGGCGCTTCCGCAGCGGACGTCTCTTTCTCAGAAGCCTTCGTCTCTGAAGCTTCTGTATCGG
>VXSC01000008.1:76287-156314 GCA_009838195.1 Rhodothermaceae bacterium
TCCGCAGCGGACGTCTCTTTCTCAGAAGCCTTCGTCTCTGAAGCTTCTGTATCGGGTGCTTCTTCCTCAGAAGCCTTCACCTCCGGCACTTCCGCAGCGGACGTCTCTTTCTCAGAAGCCTTCGTCTCTGAAGCTTCTGTATCGGATGCTTCTTCCTCAGAAGCCTTCGTACTGGATGCCTTTTCCTGCTCCTCCAACTTTGCCTTCAGTGATTCAAGTCCACTGAGTTCTCCAATCGTAGTGGGACCACTCGCTGCCTGCTCACGCTTCGTATGTTGACGAACCGCCTTCTCTTCCGATCGACGCTGCGCACGCTTAGCGTGCTCCTCTTTCTGGCGTTCTTGAGCCTGCTCCTGCCTCTGTCTGGCAGTTTCACTCATCACGATTTCTTTTTGGCTCACATCCAGTCGAATCACTCGGAGATCCAACTCATCTCCTTCTTGATATGGTGGGAACCCACTCTCGTGCTTGTTCTTGAGCTCATTGCTGGGTACAAAAGCCTCAACTTCAAGAGGCAACTCCACCGTTAGGCCATTACGCTCAATCCGTACAACCTTTGCCTGATGGTCCGTCCCAGTCTCATAAACCGTTGCGAGATTGGTCCATGGATTCGTCTCAATCTGCTTATGTCCTAGAGCAATCCGCTGACGCTTCTCATCCACATCCAGAACAACAACCGAGAGTTCCTGCCTTTTCTTAATTAATTCACTAGGGTGGCGGATCGTTTTGGTCCAGGATAGATCGGATACATGTACCAACCCGTCAATCCCCTGCTCAATTTCAACGAAAGCTCCAAAGTGAGTGATGTTGCGTACACGGCCTCGAAGCACCGTCCCGGGAGGATAGCGCGTTGCAATACCTTCCCAAGGATTGACCTCGAACTGCTTCATCCCGAGCGAGATTTTCTTCATATCGTGGTCTATACTCAAGACAGAGACTTTCACGACCTGTCCCAATGAAACCCGCTGCGATGGATGGCGGATATGTCCGGTCCAACTCATCTCTGAGACATGCACCAACCCTTCAATACCCTGCTCAAGCTCAAGAAAGGCACCATAGTCCGTGATGGAGACGACTTTGCCTTCCACAATATCCCCCGGCTTGTAGCGCTCTTCGATATTCTCCCATGGATGAGGCTGTAACTGCTTCAGACCCAATGAAATACGCTGACGTTCCTTGTCGTACTCAAGCACAACAACTTTCAACTCCTCGTCGAGTGAGACAACCTCGGTTGGATGGGAGACACGGCCCCAGGTGAGGTCTGTGATATGAAGAAGACCGTCAACTCCTCCCAGATCGACGAATACCCCAAAGTCTGTGATGTTCTTGGCAATTCCCTCCAGGACCTGCCCCGTCTCCATGGTGGAAAGAATGCTCTCTCGCTGAGAGGCGAGCTCACGCTCAATCAATGCTTTATGGGAAACGACCACATTCTCGTTCTCGGCATTAATCTTGACGATTTTGAATTGCATCTTGCGATCCAAGTATGAATCAAAATCTCTCACAGGACGCATGTCAATCTGAGATCCGGGCAAAAACGCTTCCAACCCATCAATCAGATGCACCAGCATGCCACCTTTAATCCGCCGGACGATCGTCCCTTCCAACACAGTTCCGTTTTTGAACGCATCCTCTACCTGCTCCCAACGTCGAACTTTCTCTGCCCTTTCTTTACTGAGAACGAGTTGGCCATGATAGTTTTCAATCCGCTCAAGATATACCTCAACCTCATCCCCGACCTTCAACTCACCTGAAAATTCGCTCTTGGGGATCACGCCATCACTTTTGAACCCAATATCGATCACGACATCTTTGTCACTGATCGAAATAATTCGTCCCGTTACAATCTCATCTTTCGAGACTTTGCTGAGTGAACTATCAATAAGTTTGATCAGCTCTTCTGCTTCGGCCTGCTCCTCATCGGTGGTTCCCGCCTGTGCGTCTAGGCTGGAAAGTGGGATGACTTCTCCGAGAATTTCTCCTGTATATCCTACCCTGAGTGGCTCTTCACCAATATCTTCCGGGGTGGAAGGCTCCGCGTCTTGAGGCTCCTCAGGAGATTCGGCGACCTCCTCGTCACCGGAGGCAGCATCCGAGGGCTCTAAAGCTGTCTCATCTGCGACCTCCGTCGTATCGGAAGGTGCTTCGTCTTCCGATTCAGTTGACTCCTCGGATGTTTCTGCCGCTGACGTATCTACGGCAGCATCAGAAGGCGTCTCCGATTCAGTTGATTCCTCCGGTGTTTCCGTAACGGTCTCTACAGCAATAGCCACCTCAGAGGGTTCCGCGGGTTTACTATCAGCTGTATCGACGGTAGTACTGGGATCAGGCTCCAATGACTGATCCGCCGAACTTGGCGGTGCACTGGCATTATTCTCTTCTATCTTTGGCTCTGGACTTTCCGCGTTGACAGAGTCCTCTACGATTGCTTGTTTTTCTTCTGACATAAAAATTTGACCCGATGTTAGGTAGGATGCACTTCCTTTGCACCAGCATCAGGTGAGGGTTTTAAAATTTAAAGGGGACACTTACGTGCAGGAAGTTGCGATATAAATCACAGACACGGGTGCCATGCAGCCCACTTATACTATCCCCAAAAATTTATCGTTCCAAGATATATTCGAGTACGATAGCTGCCTGCTCATCGGGAGTCAGATCATCCGTATTGATTACGATTGCATCGGACGCTTTTTTGAGGGGTGCGATCACGCGTTGTGAATCCTGACGATCCCGCTCAATAATTGCATCGCAGACTTCCTGAAAGGAGGTCTCAATCCCTGTTTGAGAAAGCTCGGCAAGTCGGCGACGGGCTCGTACTTCGGGAGAAGCTGTGACGAAGAATTTCCATTTCGCATCCGGGAAGACCACCGTTCCAATGTCTCGACCAACTGCAACCACCCCCGGATCTTCATCGAAGCGATCCCCGATCCCATGTTGGACGCCCAGCAAAAATTCCCGGACGCCCCTCAGCATCGCGATCCGACTGGACATTTCTGTGATCCGGGAGGTATGAAGCCGGGAGGATACGTCTTCCTCGTCAACGTAAACCTTCGTACGGGATTGAATACAATTGACTTCTAAGTTCATCGTTGGTAGATAGGCCGCAGCACCGCGCTCGGTACTTTCTATATCGTGCTTAAGGAACCCAAACGCCACTGCCCTATACATCACACCAGAATCCATGAATACGAATCCCGAGACTTCAGCAACCTGATGCGCCATGGTACTCTTACCCGACGCAGCCGTACCGTCAATTGCTACAATCACTTCAACTTAAGATGCGAAAACTCCGTCATGAAGAAATTGATCGACCATCTGCCGATCAGGTCCGGTTGCTGCCACGTCACCCGGTCACCGTTGTGCTGAACAATATACGATCAGTCCACAATGTAGGCTCCATCTTTCGCAGCTCGGATGGTGCCCTTGTTGAACGTATACTCCTCACGGGAATTACGGCAACTCCCGAGAATCCTCAAATGCACAAGACTGCCCTCGGTGCCCAGGACACGGTGCCTTGGAGCTACGAACCAGACGCAACGGTTGTAATTGATCATTTACGCAGCTTGGGCTATACCATCGCTGTCTTGGAACTTACCGATTCTTCCATACCCGTTTCCGCGGTCTCCCATGACTATTTTCCGCTTTGTCTGGTCATCGGTAACGAGCTCTCCGGGGTAGACCAGTCCCTGATCAATCAGGCAGACTATGCCTTGGAGATCCCACAATATGGTGCCAAGCAGTCCCTGAATGTGGCCGTCGCCTACGGCATCGTTATCTTCGACCTCATTAAGATCCTGCGGAATAAGTGATCATCCTTATACAGATGATAGAGCCTCTTGACTTACTGAATTTTTTCCCCGCTGTGGAGGACAAACAATGGCAGGATCTAATCTCGGACGATCTATCTTGGCAACCCATCGAGGGAATTGCAGTCCAGCCATATTATCGACGTGGTGCATCGCAGCCGTCTCCTATACTTGATCACAGCGGATGGCTCATCCGTGCTGATGTTGATCTAGAAGATGCTGCGGCTGCCCTGGATGCTGGTGCAGAAGCACTGGGATTTGTCCTGCCGGAGCCGACCCCTGTTCCAGAAGAGCTGCCCCTTGGAAGGATCCCTCTCTTTTTCCGCGGCGAAGGGGTAGATCTGGAATTTATCCAAGCTCTCCGCACCAGTACGAAGGAAAAAGGACATGAATCTGTACAGCTTCGTGGCGCAGCCATCCTCCCCGGACCACAATCAAGCCGTACAAACTTGCAGGCCGCAACGGGAACCGGGTTATGGACGGAGTGCATTGACCTTGAGACCTGGCATGACCAGGGCGCAACTCATGTGCAGGAGATGGCCTGCGGATTGGCACAATTATCTGACCTGATGGCGGAGCTTACACCTGACTGCAGCGCTGAGCATGTCTACTTTCGTGTCCCGGTTGGGGAGCGCTATCCATTAGACATTGCTCGATTGCGTGCACTGCGCCTGTGTGTGAGGGAGGTTCTGCAGGCCTATTCTGTGCAGATGCAGACCATTCCTGTCGTGGGAGTCCCAAGCCGTCGCTATGAGTCGGTGCTGGATCCCGATACGCACCTGGTCCGTCAGACCCTCCAGCATGCGGCCGCGATTCTCGGGGGCTGTAACGTGGTGGTCTCCTCCGGTACTGGACCGAACCTGCGAATACAGCAAATATTACGTCACGAAGGGAATCTCGGTGTCATTGTGGATGCAGCAGCAGGATCTTGGATGATTGAGCACCTGACAGATGCTCTTGGGCACGCTGCCTGGAAACTCTTTCAAAAGATTGAAGCATCCGGGGGATTACAAAAAGCAACCCCCTGGATCAAGGAAGAAATCCAACATGCAGATGTGCAGCGAAAAACCGCGGTATACACCGGCAAGGAGATCATCGTGGGTGTCAATACATACCTCTCTGATCAGGTGAAGCAAACAGCCCCGCAAACAAGGAGCATTGCCGCCCCACTTGAACATATCCGCCTTCGCGCAAAGGCGATGGGTAGCCAGACGCGTGTCATGATTCACGGCACGTGCGACCACCTTTGGCTTGAACGTCTTTTGGATTTATGTGCATGCACGATCCATTCTGGAGAAGCAGATCTTACCGTCACGGAGACCAAGGAAGGATTTCTGGCCCAGAACACTCAAAATGAAGCGGTTCACCTCTCTATCGGGGAGCCACTTCATCTTGCTGCCGACCGTCTCTTACAACTGCTGGAGAATCATGCGGCCTGATTTTGCATCCATCCCCTTCCAGCGATCCAAGACCTCTTCTGGGATTGAGCCTGAGACCAGCGAAAAAAGCCTCCAGTATGGCGCCGCCGACATGGAAGCATTTGAGCATCTGGATTATGCTGCAGGCATCCCCCCCTTCCTGCGCGGCCCCTATGCATCCATGTACACGATGCGCCCATGGACGATCCGGCAATATGCCGGATTTTCCACGGCAGAAGAATCCAACACTTTTTACAAAAATGCGCTCGCGGCAGGCCAACGCGGGCTCTCGGTCGCCTTTGATCTCCCGACACACAGAGGATATGACTCCGACCATGCATTCGTCCATGGTGATGTTGGACAGGCGGGAGTTGCAATTGACAGTGTTGAGGACATGCGGATCCTGTTTGCAGATATTCCGCTTGAAAATATGAGCGTGTCCATGACCATGAACGGTGCGGTGTTGCCCATCATGGCATTTTTCATCGTAGCGGCAGAGGAATTCGGGGTGCAACCCAACCAGCTTAGCGGTACGATTCAGAACGACATTCTGAAAGAATTCATGGTGCGCAACACCTATATCTACCCGCCCGCACCTTCCATGCGTATTGCAGGGGACATTATTGAATGGTGTGCCCATAAGATGCCCCGCTTCAATCCCGTATCTGTCAGCGGGTACCACATGCACGAAGCCGGAGCGCCAGCTGACCTGGAGCTTGCCTACACACTTGCCAACGGACTCGAATACGTACGCACCGGTCTTGATCGCGGCCTGGAGATTGATTCCTTCGCACCGAGACTCTCCTTTTTCTTCGGGATTGGCATGGATCATTTTACGGAGATTGCCAAGCTCCGGGCCGCCCGTTTGCTCTGGGCTAGACTCATGCAGTCATTTGCTCCCCGGAACCCGAGGTCCATGGCCCTGCGCATGCATTGCCAGACCTCAGGCTACAGCCTTACTGCACAGGATCCCCACAATAATGTAGCTCGTACGACCCTTGAGGCACTCTCTGCCGTTTGCGGCCAAACCCAATCGCTACACACGAATGCACTGGATGAAGCACTTGCACTTCCTTCAACACACGCGGCCAGAGTTGCCCGCAATACGCAGCTGATTCTGCGGGAGGAATCGAGGCTGACCCGCACGATTGACCTCTGGGGAGGCTCCTACCTGGTTGAGCATCTAACTCATGCATTAACGCATCAGGCCTGGAAGCATATTCGAGAAATTGAGTCAATGGGAGGCATGACGAAGGCCATTGCGACCGGCTTTCCTAAGATGAGGATCGAGGAAGCCGCGGCCGCCAAACAGGCACACATTGATCGGGGGGACGAAATCATTGTCGGCGTGAATGCCTTCCAATCCGGGGCAAATACCGAGATCCCGCTACTTCGAGTCGACAATGCGGAAGTTCTCGCCAATCAGTCCCGCCGATTAGAAGAACTGAAGAAATCCAGGGATATGACAAAGGTACGTGCGTCTCTGGAAAACCTACACGCTGCCGCATCCCAAAAGAACTTAAATTTACTGGACGCCGCAGTAGAGGCAGCGCGGGATCGTGCGACGCTGGGAGAGATCTCCAGTGCCCTCGAAACCGTATTTGGCCGTTACACTGCCCACAACGAAACCGTTACCGGTATTTACTCTGCCGTTATGGAAACCGATCAAGCTACTGATCGCGCCCGCTTCCTTGCAGATCAGTTTGCAGACCGCTCAGGACGCCGACCGCGGATCTTGGTCGCAAAGCTTGGCCTGGACGGGCACGACCGTGGGGCACGGGCGATTGCCACGGCATTTGCCGACCTGGGATTTGACGTTGATGTGGGACCGCTCTTTCAATCCCCTGAAGAAGTGGCTCGCCAAGCGATTGAGAACGATGTCCATATTACGGGAATTTCCAGTCTTGCTGGCGCTCATAGAACGCTTGTACCTGAGTTCATGAAGATTTTGGAGCAGCATCACCGGGCCGACATTGAAGTCGTTGTCGGAGGAATCATTCCAGCCGAGGACTACCCCTTACTTCACCAATCGGGGGTCCGTGAAATTTTCGGCCCTGGAACCGTCATCGCAGAGGCAGCAATTACGATTCTGCACCGTTTACTGGATGATCATGCTCCGAAATCCTGAAATTGAATCATTGGCGGAGGGGATTCTTGCTGGGGATCGCATGAGCCTCAGCCAGGGGATTACACTTCTCGAAAGTACATTGGAGGCGGACTGGGAAACATCGGAACGTCTACTCAGCTCTCTGCTTCCCAGAACGGATACCGCGCTCCGCGTTGCAGTCACTGGTGCTCCGGGAGTCGGGAAAAGCACGTTCATTGAGGCACTTGGGATGCATCTGGTTGAGTCTGGAAACAAGGTTGCTGTCCTGACGATTGATCCATCCAGCCCCCGAACCGGTGGGAGTATTCTAGGTGATAAAACACGTATGCCCCGGCTTGCAAAACATCCTGACTCATTCATTCGCCCCTCCCCTTCTGGAACCATCACGGGTGGGCTTGCCCACGCCACACGCTCTGCAATCCTTCTTTGCAATGCTGCGGGATATAACCCTATCCTGGTTGAGACGGTCGGTACCGGCCAGGGGGAGTATGCCGCACGGCAGACAGTTGACGTGGTCCTTTTACTGGTACTGGCACATGCCGGCGACGAACTACAGGGAATCAAACGCGGCATTCTTGAGACCGCAGATCTCATTGCCGTCTCCAAGGCAGATGGCCCCCTGAAAGAGAAGGCCTCCCTTACTGCCAAAACCTACCGGCGTGCACTTGCCCTTTCTCCAAACCGCTCCGCCATTCCCAAAGTCATGATCAGCAGTGCACTCGAAAATACCGGGACTGCAGATATCTGGGATGCAATTAAGGAATTTGAGCACACAGCAAGAAAAAACGGACAACTCGATCGAAGGCGGCATGAGCAGATCAAATTTGCGATCTTTGAAGCCGCAAAAGAACTCTTTTTGACACGCTTCAGCAAATCTAAAGATCTTCAGCATGAACTGCAGCAACTTCAGAAACAAGTCATCCAGGGCGAGTGCACGGTCAACGAGGCAGCTCACATTTTACTTCGTGATCTATGAGATTTGCAATTCGTTTGACTCTGCCCTGCATGCCATGTATGGCGGGGTTCATTATGTCAGAGAAAAAACTCTATGCCGCAAGGGTCATCCTGTTTCCCTATCCATTGACTGAAACACAACCTAGATAATCCATAAATCCCCATTCTGATTCAATGGCACAATCATCAACTACTAGCGATTTTATCCGAACGATCATCAACAGGGACCTTGATGCAGGGACACATGAACGCATCGTTGTGCGATTTCCACCCGAACCGAATGGATTTCTGCATATTGGGCACGCAAAGAGCAGCACCCTGAATTTCGGGTTGGCCGCCGAGTACGGCGGTCAATGTCACTTACGTTTTGATGACACAAACCCCGAAACAGAAGACCAGAAATACGTTGACGCCATCAAGCGAGATCTACGATGGCTGGGCTTCGATTGGGGCGAGCACGAGTACTACGCCTCCGATTACTTTGAGACGCTGTATGAGTGGGCATGCCAACTTATCCAAAAGGGGTTGGCATACGTCGATGATTCTCCAGAAAATATTATCCGGGGAATGCGGGGCACCGTTACTTCTCCTGGGAGCCATAGCCCGTATCGTGACCGCTCACCGCAAGAAAACCTGGATCGGTTCGAAGCCATGCGTATGGGGCAGTTTGACGATGGTGCCTGTGTCCTTCGTGCCAAGATTGACATGGCACATCCAAACATGAAAATGCGCGACCCACTCATGTATCGTGTTCGACATGCGACACATTACCGCAGAGGGGATCAGTGGTGCATCTATCCATTCTATGACTGGGCACATGGACAATCGGATGCGATTGAGGGAATCACACATTCGATCTGTACTCTTGAGTTTTCTACCAACCGTGTCCTCTACGACTGGTATCTGGATGCTCTTGAGATTGACCCCCGCCCTCGGCAATACGAGTTTGCGAGGCTGAATCTAGAATACAGCGTGACCTCAAAGCGCAAGTTGTTGGACCTAGTCCAAGAACATGTTGTAGATGGCTGGAGTGATCCGCGCATGCCCACTCTGGCCGGACTCAGACGAAGGGGGATACGTCCCGAAGCAGTCCGGACATTTTGTGAATCGGTTGGAACGACCAAGGTTGACAGCACACACGATCCCTCCCTCCTGGAATACTGCATTCGGGATAACCTGAATCAGCATGCCCCACGCATTCATTGTGTCCAGGATCCTCTCCCGGTCACACTGACGAACTTGCCGGAAGATCATGAAGAGAATATCCAGGCCCCCTACTGGCCTCACGATATTCCGCGTACAGGTACTCGCTCCCTCCCGTTCTCTAACAAAATTTTGATTGAGCGGAGTGATTTTTCCGACGATCCACCGAAAGGCTTCCGAAGATTGACTCCGGGTGGGATTGTTCGGTTGCGCCATGCATACATCATCCGCTGTACCCATGTAGAGAAAAATGATCATGGACAGGCAGTTCACTTGCACTGTGAACTGATCGAAGGTGCGCGAAGTGGAACGAATTCTTCGCATACTTCTCAGCCGAAACCCCAAGGGACCATCCACTGGGTGGATGCCAAGCGGTCCCTGCCGATCACGGTCCGGGAATATCACTACTTATTATCTGTGCCCACATCAGAAGGGGAGATCTGGGCCGACCTCAATCCTTCTTCTCTCATCGAGCATAGCCATGCACATATTGAGCCGAGTGTGGCGAATGACCCGCTTGATCAGAGGTACCAGTTCGCCCGCCTTGGATATTACTGGCGCGATCCAAAATTCATTGAGGAATCCCAGCCCGTCTTTAATTGCATTGTCCCCCTTCGGGACTCCTCATCGAAAGCAAAAAGCAAACCAGCTGTGGCCGCAGTCGAAAAAAGTAAACCCCAGAGCACTCAGCGCCCCTTGACACCGGACGAGAAACAGTGGCTGCAGCGAAGTGGACTGAATGCGGCAACAGGTCTGGCCATTTATCAGGTACCGGGCGCACCGGCATTCTTTGAAGAAGCTTCGGAATCCGCCCCACCCGCGTCTGTCGGAAACTGGATGGCGAATCAGCTTCTGCCCGCTCTAAAAGATCGTTCGCTCTCGGGCCTTCCTTTTGGACCGAATAAGTTCTCACAGTTAGTCCAGTTGGTTGACTGTGGGGTTGCCAGCTCGCACGAAACCCGTGAAGTACTCAAGCTCATGCTTACCACCGATGAATCTCCCACTGAGCTGCTTGCCCACGTGCAGGATTCAATTGTGAGCGACCCCGATGCACTCAAAAAAATGATTGCTGATGTTCTGGACGAATATAGCGACCGCGTACAGGCTTACGCGGCCGGTAAGGTTGGACTACTCAGCTTTTTTGTGGGACAGGTCATGAAGCGCTCGCATGGAAAAGCGAACCCAAAACAGGTTCAGATGCTGGTTTCCGAGGAACTTGCCCGAATCACCTCGTGACCGGCTTCTCGAAGTGCAGTGCGGGCCCGATTCAGATCTCGAATCAAAAAATAATCTGTGTCATAGGTTGCAATCGTTAGGATTGAGAGATCTGCATCCGCCAGTGTCCCCGCAAGCTCAGCCATAATCCCTACAGCGGAAAAATCCAATGGACCCTGACAACCCATCAGATACCATCCGCGCTCTGCAGCCTGCTCTGGTGGAATCTGGGACTCCTGACAAATCACAGCAAGCTCTTGTGGTGTTCGTGTGATTGATGTAAACGGTCCTCGTTCTGCCCACACGGGAATTTTGCTTGCAGGTGGAAAGCGGAGTACTGCAAAAGGCTCTGGATATTCTATTAGCACCATTGCATCAGTCCAGAAGGTGGACTGCATTCCGTAGGCGTCGGACACATGTATCCCGACCTAGTACATGAAGAAGTGCGAAGAGGCTTGGCCCAGCAGTAGTTCCGCTGACTGCAAGCCGCACCGGATGGATGATCCGCCCCGCTCCTACTCCACGCTCCTCTGCTAACGCTCTCAGTTCCGTTTGAAGCGTTTCTTCGTCAAACGATTTAATTGCCTCCAGGCGGTCGGCGTACCCCTGTACCAAGTCTGCTGCATCTGCCTTCCACCGTTTTTTGACACCAGCCGGATCAAACCTTTCTGGATCTACAAAGCAGTAGCTGAATCGAGTGGAGAGATCCTCCGCGTGCTCCATTCGGTCGCGAACCAGAAGGCACACCTCCTGCAAAAAGCGATGATCCTGGACCTGAATACCGTGTGCTTCAAGAAATGGCAGAGCCCGATTGGCAAGTGCTTCGATATCCAAACGTCGAAGATGTTGGCCATTGAACCAGTTCAGCTTATTCAGGTCGAATTGTGCTGGTGCTGAACCAACCCGTTCCAGGCTGAATACCTGCTCTAAATCTTTGAGCCCGAAAACTTCCTCTTCCGATCCGGGATTCCATCCCAGGAAAGCAAGAAAATTCACGACAGCCTCAGGCTCGAACCCACGTGCACGATAATCCCGCACATTGATTGGAATCCCTTGTCGCTCAGCACTCCGCTTGGAGAGTTTTCCGCCAGTTGGGCTCAAAATCAACGGCAAATGCGCCATCTTGGGCGGCTGCCAGCCAAGCATCTTGTAAAGCAGAATATGTTTGGGTGTAGAAGGAATCCACTCATCACCTCGGATTACATGAGAAATCGCCATATGGTGGTCATCCACTACATTCGCTAAATGATAGGTCGGCATGCCATCCGACTTGATCAGAACTTGATCATCAATGCTTTCAGAAGAGACCTTTACAGTCCCTTTGATGAGATCATGGAACTGCACTGTTTCGTTTTCAGGAACACGCAGTCGAATGACATGCTCTTCTTTTGCATCCAACCGCCGTTGAACAACGTCACCGGATTGAGTCAGGCTGTTATCCATTTGACGCCGCGTCCCTATACCGTACGCCGCATTGGTTTTCCGGAGTGCAGCAATCGAATCTGGAGAATCAAACGCATAATAAGCATGCCCGGAGGCCACTAGCGACTCTGCGTATTTCACATACAGAGACTGGCGCTCTGACTGGCGATAGGGACCATAGCTACCTCCCTGTTCCGGCCCCTCATTAACCTCCAACCCACACCACCATAATGCCTGAGCGATATCATTCTCTGCATCGGCGACAAACCGTGCACGATCGGTGTCTTCTATGCGAAGAACCAGATGACCTCCCTGGCTGCGCGCAAACAGGTAGCAATAAAGCGCGGTCCTTAGGCCCCCAATGTGCAGATAACCTGTGGGGCTTGGAGCAAATCTAACACGGATTGACGAGCGATTGAATTCTTGCGTACCCACGATGAAGTTTGAATAATTGTGATTGATTCATCTCAAGGAAACATGAGACCATCCAGCGTCCGCTTATGGCATACCACCTTGTCGGATGGGTTTTAACAAACACTTTGTGCATTGTTCGCTCATCCAACAGCCACCTATTTTGAGCTTACCTTAAAACAACCTAACAACCACACAAAATTCCTGGAATTTTTTCGGAAGAAACAGATCGGCTCAAATAGTTCGCCTGCTCGAAGCGGAGAGGGTTAGTGTAGAGTTGTAATCTCCGAGTTTCGGAGGGCGACGACTAGAATGACTGGAACTGCCAGACTACAAGCGTTCTATTGCCCCTCTCACCGGATGGAAGTAGCTCATACCCCCCGAACGTATACATGAGCCCATTCTTTGTTAACTCAATGTTCAAACCTCGCAAATCCTTGGTGCTTATGCCAGTCTCTGTGTCCATATTCACAATGTTCATGTTGAATTCAGCAGGCTCCTCAAACGTCACCATGCGGTGGTTTTGGTCCAACCCATAGATTGCCTTAGAGTACGTAAACTCGCGCGCAAGTTCCTCCAGTTGAGAATTGAAAATGCTCCTACTCCGAGCAGTCGCATCTCGCTCAGGGGGCCGATAGGACATAGGCCGAAAAAGTACTGGATCGCTCCCTAGCCATAGAGGCTCCCCATCACTACTCTCTGCGTAGCGGTAGAATATTCCACGATCAAAGCACGCGATCTGGTGCCCGGTATTGCCCCACCCCGCAGCAGTTGATAGTGGAAACCTAGGCTTCCTGAGATTATAATTTCGCACGTTACCCGATTCAAGGGAGTAGGCATGGATCTGGGGAGACCACCTTCTCTTATGATTCATGAAGTAAACCGTGTCCTGTCGCTCACAAAATGATGGAAAATTGGGCGGTATCTTCGAGAGTCGCTGGTCACATGATCCGTCTGCGTTGAGAACATAGACTCCCCTAGATGTGACCACGACCACGCCACCGTTCTTCAGAAATCGTGCTGACCACAAGATCCCGCTATCATTCGAACTACACTGTGAGATGTCAGTCGTACGGACATGCCGACCGAAAGCTGTAAAAACGTGCACTGGCCCTACCGGAAAATCCATCACCAGGAATTCGCCTTGATCAGATAGATCTACAAAGCCAAGTGTGCCAAAGGGCACCGAGGCATCAAAACGAATCGTATCTATCGGAGTGAAGAGATTGTCAAACTCCATGAAGTTCGATTCAATCACTCGGTATTGTGGACTTGGTGTATGACACGCTGATAGGGACATCAACCAGAAGACACTAATAATCGAACCTATCCTGTACAACATATTTGTCAATTACAACTCTCTAGAAATATAGGCAGAAACTGCCCTTTTCAATCCCTCCGAACAGCAATTTTCATTTTCACCATTACATTCATCTCCATTCCTACAATTTCATTGAAGTAGGCTGACCTCGCGCACTACGTCTGACGAAATGATAATATCCAATCCCCGATCCGACAAACAATGGTTTCCTAGATTAAACTAGCGAATTGAGTGATCTACGGAACCGTTATAGCTGATCATGGTGCAACAGCGGTTCCAAAAAATCAGATTTTCATAGATGAAGTTCGTTCGCTGTGCTGCTTTACTCGCAGCAGTATTCCTACTCTCAGATGCCTCTGCTCAGAATACAATCGTGGCAGAAATTGATGGAAAATCTCTGACACTGCAAGAGTTTGAACAGGAATACGCAGAGACTATCGGCGGTAGAGCCGCTGCGAGTGATGATTCCCTGAAGGAGTATGTCGATTTTTTGGACCGTTATGTGAATTTTCGGCTGAAACTGAAAGAGGCAGATGCTGTCGGCTACTTTGAAGATGGAGATCTCCTCGCCGAAATCAATGGGCACCGCGCTTCCATTGCAAAATCCCATCTCATTGACAATGAGATTCTAGAACCGATGGTGCGGGACATTTACGAAAAGCGCAAAGAATACGTCCACGCCAGCCATATTATGGCACTCTTTTCTTCGAATACTCCCTCCCCTGCTGATACCCTGAGAGCCTGGAATAAGATGCTGACTCTGCAGGATTCTCTCCGAGAAGGTACTCCATTCGGTGACCTTGCAGAACGAATGTCCGATGATCCGTCTGCAAGCAGCCCAACATCCATAAGAGGATATCGTGGAGATCTTGGATGGTTTACCGGAGGGCAAATGATTGAGCCATTCGAAATTGCTGCCTATAACACTCCCATTGGAGGAATATCTGACATCATCCGCAGTTCTTACGGCTACCATATTCTCACGGTCCATGATCGTGAGACAACCAAGCCAGACTATCTCGCCTCACATATCATGGTGCGGTTCCAACGTGCCACGCAGGCCGACACCGCTCGTGCATACGCCAAAATGGATAGCCTAAAAACACTGATTGATCAGGGAATGGATTTTGCCGAAGTCGCAATAAACCATTCAGACGATCGGGCAAGCGCGCAGTCTGGAGGCTCCTTGGGAGGGTTGATCCAATTTCGAAACCCTAACCTTGATCGGACCTTTCATGATGCCCTCTTTGCCCTAAAAACTCCCGGCCAGATATCTGATATCGTTGAAACTCCTTTTGGATTGCATCTGATAAAATTAGACGACATCGTTGCACTGCAAACATTGGAACAGTCCTTCGACAGACTAGCCGGGATGGTAGAGAAACTTCCCCGTATCAGAACCGCAGAGGTGGCACTGGAAAAATCACTGCGCGAGCTCTATACAAGCACTGTTGATACCCTGTTGTTGACCCGCTTAATTGGAAATGTCCTCCCGGATTCCGTCCAAAAACACCTGCAGAAGTTGGTGGAGAATGACTCCGTCGGAGCAACACCACTGATTACACTAGAGGACTCGGCCTATACACTGAAAGAGTTTGTCCGCTTTGCATCTACCCAGCCCAATCCAAACAATTCTGGGCTGGCCTCAACCGGGCAGGTCTTGGTGCACGCGGAGGCCTTCCTTGATGATAAAGTTCTTTTCTATCATTCTTTCGAACTTGAACACACTGACCAGGAGTTCAAAGAAAAAATGCGAGACTATAGGAATGGGTTTGCCATCTTTAGAATCATGGATGATTCGGTTTGGAGTGCAGCCTCTCAGGATACTCTCCGCCTGCTGCAACACTACGAAGCAAACCCTGAGTTGTATCAATGGCCAGACAGATACCGGCTTATAGAGATCTTTGGAGTGTCCGATTCCCTTTTGACCGAAGTAGTGAACCTGCTGGAACTTGGTGGCGTCTGGGAAGACCTGCAGAATAAGATTGCTGAAGATTCAACATGGACCCTGCAGTTGGATACGGTACTGGTTGCCGAGACCACCAACAGTGTCTATGACAATGCGGTCGACCTATCCGTTGGAGGGCATACGGAAATCCTTTCTACACGCAGCCGCAGACTTGTGTTGTATATGGACGGGATGGAGCCCGCCCGAATGAAAACATTCGAGGAAGCCCTATCCGAGGTTATGGCCGATATCCAGGTTGAACTGGAGCAAAGGCTTCATCACAGGCTGCGCGAAAAATACCGAGTAACAACTTTCCCTGATCGGCTCAAAAAGGCGTTCCAAGAGCAATGAGAATTTGGCTGGGAATCACTGCCCTGCTTTTGATCAGCATCTCTGGCTGCCAGCGGCCCGATTCATCCGACGACTTTGTTGCTCGAGTCGGAGATGCCTACCTGTTACAGTCAGACCTCGATGCCAGTCTCGCAAATCTGGCTTCCAATCTTGATACCACGCAGGTGCGCAGGCAACTCATTGATCAGTGGATTGATAATGAACTTCTCTATCAGGAAGCACTGCGTTTGCGCTTCTCAAACCGAGAAGATATCAGACGCCGTCTGGACGAGAGTGCTCGTGCAGTCCTGATTGAAGGATTGATCTCTGACTACCACATGCAGGCTGATCGCGAGATCACTCCGGTTGATGTGGCTACCTACTATGAAAACAACAGGGAGCAAATGCGTTTTCTGGAACCATTTGTACATATTCGCTATCTGAGTAACCCAAGCCAGGATTCTTTAGAGCTGGCCCGGCAGTTACTGGATCAGGCAGCCAACCCGGATTCGATATTTGTCACACTGATTGAGCGTTTCAGTAATTCTCCTACTGATGCTCTCGAAATGAATCAGAACTACCTCCCCGAAACTAGACTCTTTATTGATCAATTCGCGCTTAGCGATCTTCTTAGAAACACCGAGGCCGGACAACCGCCACAAATTCTGCAGGGAGATTCCCTGTATCATTTCCTACAGGTAATAGCGCGAAATCCGGCGGGTACGATTCCAGAATTACCCTGGGTGGAGACCTTCATTCGAGAGCAGCTGACGATCCGCTTCAGGAAACAGAATTATACGCGCAGCGTTCAGCACCTACGCGTGGAAGCCGAGTTTCGCGAAGATATTGAGATTAGGTGAAGATATTTTCCAGGGCACCGGCAGCATTCACTAATTGGCCTGCACAATCCGTTCTAGCTGAGTTCCTGGTATAGCTTCCATTTGCATTCGAATGCCCAAATACGCTCACATTCTCCGGTCGCTCACACTTGTTGCCATATTCCTGGCTCCACATTCCTTCGTGCTGGCACAAGAGGGTGTGGTAGATGAAATTGTGTCGATCGTTGGGGAGAATAAAATTATCCTGCGCTCAGAGATCGACGGAATCGTGCAGAATATCACGCAACAGCAGAGACTTGAATATAGTGACGAACTCTGGCTCCAGACACTACAGCAACTCATTGACCAGGAAGTGCTTGCAGAGCATGCACGACGAGACACCAACATTGTTGTTACTGAAGATCAGGTGGACCAGTCGCTGAACCAGCGCATCGAAATCATGTCACAGCAACTGGGTGGCGAGGCCAGACTGATAGAAATCTACGGTAAGAGCATCGTTCAGATCCGGGCTGACCTACGCGATGAAATACGTGATCGGCTCCTGGCTGAACAATACCAGAGCTCT
Source organism: Rhodothermaceae bacterium (assembly GCA_009838195.1). Taxonomy (NCBI): domain Bacteria; kingdom Pseudomonadati; phylum Rhodothermota; class Rhodothermia; order Rhodothermales; family Rhodothermaceae; species Rhodothermaceae bacterium. The sequence goes on from VXSC01000008.1 coordinate 93,827, forward strand.
AAACTCCGCAGTCTGAAGATTACCCCCACCGAGGTACGGGAATGGTTTGCACAATTTCCTACCGATTCCCTGCCTGTACTCCCCGCAATCGTACGCGTCTCGCATATTGTTAAGTACCCCGAAGTCCTTCCCGAAGCCACTGAGGAAGCACTTGAGATTATCAGTGCAATACGGGATTCGATCACTATGGAGGTGAGTACACTCGAGAGCCTAGCCCGTCGCTACTCGGAAGACACTGGTTCCATCCAAACCGGGGGAAGATATGAAGACATGGCATTGGGCGATCTGGTCCCGGAATTTGCTGCAATTGCTGCCCGCATTGATCCAGGCGAATTATCTCAGCCATTCCAAAGCCCATTTGGGTATCATATCCTTCGAGTGAATGAGCGCGTTGGAGATGTCATAGATTTTAGTCACATCCTCATCAATATTGATCGCTCACGTGCGGATCCGTCAGGGGCTATCTCAGAACTCGAAGTGATACGAGATTCAATCCTGACCTATGACATTCCCTTCGAACTGATGGCGAGGCGACACTCAGAAGAGGAATCCTCTTCCGAAATCGGTGGCCGTGTGATGGACCCGAATTCAGGAGAGCGAGACCTTTTCGTTGATGCCCTAGGACCGGACTGGAAGGATACTACCGACACGCTTGAAATTGGGCAGATCAGTCAACCGGCAGAAGTTACCCTCCTTGATGGAAACATTGCCTGGCATCTCGTACTGCTCCAGCGCAAAGTACCTTCTCACCGGATCAACATCGAAACCGATTATTCTCGTATTCAAACTCTGGCACTGGAAAATAAACGCACCCTGGAAATGCGACGTTGGCTGGACTTACTGCGAGAAGATGTTTTCGTTGAACTGCTTGGAAAAGCGCTCGAAATACAGCCACCATCCGAAAGTGATTCAGCCAGCAACTGACATCATGCCACAAATACAAATCAACGAAGAGTCACCAGTGGAAGACCTTTTCCCCGCCCTCGCCGAAGCCTTACCCTCGGCGTGCAAACGCCTTGAAGGGGAAATTTCAAAAATTATTGTTGGTCAAAAGGAGGTCATACGAAATATTCTGGTGTGCCTGTTGGCTCAAGGGCATGTACTGCTTATCGGAGTACCTGGACTCGCAAAAACTCTTCTCATCCGTACGTTGGCGGATGCACTGGCCCTGAATTTTACTCGAATCCAGTTCACCCCGGATCTGATGCCCGGTGACATCACAGGTACAGAAATCATTGAAGAGGATAAACGAACCGGCGGACGTGCTTTCAAATTTGTCAAGGGGCCCATCTTCGCCAATGTTGTACTCGCAGACGAGGTCAACCGGACTCCCCCAAAGACCCAGGCTGCGCTTCTGGAAGCGATGCAGGAACATCGCGTTACCGCTGGGGGGAACACCTTCACTCTAGAAGAACCGTTTTTTGTACTTGCCACTCAAAACCCGATTGAGCAGGAGGGAACCTATCCTCTGCCCGAAGCGCAACTGGACCGATTCATGCTCAATCTTTGGCTGGATTATCCTTCTCTTGATCAGGAGACCGAAGTCGTTCGCTCAACTACCGCTGGCCAGACTGTCGTTGTTAGACCTGCAATGTCTCGGACCGAGCTCATTGATTACCAGAAGCTTGTTCGTCATCTACCTGTCGCAAACAACGTCATCGAATATGCGGTTCGCCTAAGCGCCAGTACACGCCCCAACCGTGAGGGAGCGCCAGATTTTGTCAACGAGTATATCGCATACGGAGCGGGGCCACGTGCTTCGCAATATCTGATCCTCGGCGCAAAAGCGCTCGCGGCCATTGATGGCCGGTATACTCCCCTGATCAGTGATGTGCAGACACTGGCCACAGCAGTCCTTCGCCACCGCATCATTGCCAATTTCAATGCGGAGGCGGATGGCGTATCGGTAACCGATCTGATTGAGCGAATCCTTGATACGGTTACCACGTAGGCTTACCTTCGCATTTGGGCGGGGAATCTCCCCATTCGCATCCATCACCGTGACCTGCTGGCTGACTGCTAGCGTGTGATAAAGATATGTCCCTGCGAGCAGCCAAACTACAGCCAACACACGATCTTATCCCGCCACCATCGAAAAATCTCCGGTCTTTCGCATGGATTTCCATTGGGCTAGGATACATGATCTTGGCTGTCTTCTTCTTCAGCCTGATGTCATTGTTGGCAAAGCTGGTCTCAACGGCCATTCCAACGGGACAGATTGTTCTGGTCAGAGGGGTCGTCGGAAGCATCCTGGCATACTGGGGAATCCGTGCAATTGGTATCCCGGTCTGGGGAGCCAATAAAAAACTGTTGATTTTTCGAGGGGTAACCGGATTTGGCGCTCTGATGTGCTTCTTCTGGACCCTGATTCATCTCCCCCTCGCAGAAGCGACTATACTTTTTTATATGTCTCCCTGCCTCGCGGCAATCCTGGCAACCATCATCCTGCGTGAGCATCTGTCTATTGGGATGGTGATTGGCTTTTTGATCTGCATCCTTGGAGTAATTCTTGTCATCCAGCCCGAGTTTATTTTCAGTGTGCAGCGACTGCATCTACCATCTGTCGCTGTGGGAATTCTGGGAGCAATCCTGGCCGCCCTTGCATTCGTATCCGTCCGTAAACTGCGCGAGACCGATCACGCGTTGGTCATCATCTTTTATTTCTCATTCGTATCCGCACTTGCAGCTGTCCCCTTCGTAGCCACCCATTATGCAATTCCATCCCTCACGGAGTGGCTGGTATTGATTGGGGTCGGGATCTGTACCCACACTGCACAGATTTTTCTTACACGCAGTTTGCACCGGGAGCAAACCTCTCGGGCCATGGGAGTGAGTTACATTCAAGTCCTGTTCGCTGTTGTCTGGGGAATTGTAATCTTTGGAGATCTTCCCAATCTGCTTTCTCTCATCGGAATGATCCTCGTCGCGGGTGGCAGTGTGATTACGGCTCAGCGCCGATCAGCTAGACATCCAAGTCTTCGGCCTTCCGGGCATTCTCCATAATAAAGCGGTAACGAACAGATGGATCCCGCCCCATTAATCCAGAAATCGTGGTTTCCGCACGGGTTTTTTCGGGGATGGTAACCTGTAGGATTCGGCGTCGCGCCGGATCCAGAGTAGTTTCTTTCAACGTTTGCGGCATCATTTCACCTAGGCCCTTGAAGCGTTGCACATCAATCTTGGTTCGGGAATTTTTGCGACCTGACTTCGACGGTTTGCGGCCGTCTCGGATGTAAAAACCTTGATTTTAAGGCGTTCTGGGGAGTTTTTCTAGTTATCCGTTTGTGGTGTTCAGTTTTTTGGTACTGCTAATATTTCTTCGTATCTTCGGGGTACAGTCATCTCCACACCGTTCATGTTTGTCCGGACCTTACGCCGCACCACGACGAAAAATGTCGCGGTCAAGATTGTCGAGAACTACCGCAACAAAAAAGGCCAGCACCGACAGCGGATTGTTCGGCATATGGGGAGCGTCCCGGAAGGCAAGCCGCTGGAGGCCCTGGTTCAGCTCGCCCATTTGGAGATGGTGCGAATCCAGGAGCAGATCAAGCCGACCCTTTTTCCGGCGGAATCCTATGTGGAGGAGGTCGTTGCGGCTCGGTTAACGCCCAAGCACACCGGCCCGCTTCCGATTGCGGATGCGCGCAAGCTGGAGGAAGAGCGTCGGATCTGTCTGGGCTTTCATGAAGCATTGGGCACGCTGTATGACACGTTGAGTCTTTCGAAGGTGTTTGATGCCCGGCACCAGATGTCTCGTCGGCTCTTCAAGCAGGCGGTATTGCTGCGTCTGGCGACTCCTGGAGACAGTAAATTGGCCCATTGTCTGCGGATCTCGAAAGAGGCGGGGGTGGAAGTGCCGGTGGACAAGTTTTACCGGATGATGGATGCGGTGACCGACGAGCGGATTGAAGAGCTCAAGCACCGCGTTTCGGGCGAGATGGTGGGGATGCTTGGAGGCAAGCTGAAGATGCTCTTTTTGATGTGACCACGCTGAGTTTTGCGAGTGAGCAGGCGGATGATCTTCGCAAACGGGGGTTCAGCAAGGATGGGACGCCGCAAAAGGTGCAGGTGGTGTTGGCGCTGATCCAGACCTAGGAGGGGCTTCCGGTGACCTACGAGCTCTTTCCCGGCAATACGGCGGATATCAAGACGCTGGAACCGGCCATGTTGCGTCTGAAAGAACAATTTGATTTGGATCAGATGATTGTGGTGACCGATGCGGGCATGTTGAGTCAGGAGAATCTGTCGTTGTTGCAGAGTCTGGGCTGTGACTTTGTAGTGGCGGCGCGGCTGCGCTCCTTGAACCAGGTACACACCAAGGCCATAGTTGGGGAGCAATCCTGGACGATGCTCTCCACCGGGCGCAAGGTGAGTGAACACACGCTGGGCGGGCGGCGATTGATTCTTCGCTATTGTCCCAAGAAAGCGGCCCGCGATGTCCATACGCGGGACCAGGCGGTGGAGAAGGTGAAAAAGCGATTAGCGCAGGGCGTGAAGGGTGTGGGCCGCAGCGGTCGCTTTCTGAAGGTAGACCCACAGGGCGTACGCTTGGATGAGGCCGCCATTGCCCGAGATCAGAATTATGATGGACTCCATGGCGTCTGGACGAGTTTGAAGGACATGACGCCCGAACAGGTGTATACGCATTATGGCGAGTTATGGCGGATTGAAGAAGGCTTCCGCGTGATGAAGCACACCATGGCGGTTCGGCCCATGTTTCACTGGGTCGAGCGCCGGGTGCGTGCGCATGTCGCCATTTGTTTTGTGGCCTTTGCGCTGCTGCGCATTCTATGCCACCGGTACAATACCCTCTTTGGCGCAAAACAACGACTGAGCGAGGGACAGATCCTGGCCGAACTCAGCCAAGTGCAGGCCTCGCTCATTCGCGATCGCGGCACCGACGCAGAATATCTCCTACCCTCCAAGGCCAGGGATGAAGCGATTCGACTCTATCATGCCGTGGGTCAAAAACTCCCACGACAGACCGTCCTCTTCAAACCGGGATCGACCGCCTAACGGGATCCCCCACATTGTAAAATCCCCTGAAATCCCTTCCCAGAAGGGTCACCTGTGGTGTTCACTTTTTCCAGAAATCCCGCCCCAGTGCCCCTGTGCGCGAGGTGACCGCCGAAGTCAAGACATCCTTTAATCTATCGTCCGGGTTCCGTTAAATATCGTGTCGATCATCTGTCAGAGAATACATTTTAGTCCTGTTCAGCGGATGATCGGTGGGTGTGATTTCTTGCCACGCTTAGACCTCCCCGCGGTCATATTTCTGGGCTGAAATACCTCCCCTCGCTGCGGTTTCTCGGTCAAGATGATTGGCTTCCCTGTAAAACCTTGATGGCTTTCGCTCTTTGCACAGTCCATCCTTCCTCCCCCTTTGATGATTGACATCCCTGATCCCCTTCGTAGGTAACGAACACTCTTATGCCCCTGCCACTACATTGCTTCGCTCGTGTTTCAAAACGGCGGTAACTGGAGATGTTGCATCCCCCCACTCTGGACCAGCTATTGGACCGGCGCTGGTTCAACTTGATTTATCCCGTGAAACAGGAAATTAATGCAAATTGGTAGCCATTACCGTTCCCCACCGCTTCTCCGTGTGGTTTCTCGCCTGACATACTTCCCGTCACTCTAGGTTAAACTCGTAACCATATACATATTCTTCCCACGGTGAAGACACATACAAGTGATCTTTATGCAGGAGGAAATCTGCAGCGGGAATATCCTTGCTCTCTTCCGAGTCGGTGATGGGGCGGAAGACAATCTTTTTTACAAGCCTGTAATTCTCTTCGGACAAATCGAAAACGTAATGATCAGTTCTGGGGGATCTTGCAATTAGATAGTGGGAATTGATGAACTTGATTGTACCTATAAATGCTCGCGTGAAAGCTTCCGCTCCGGTTGGAACTCCAGCAGGAAAACCCGAAGGCTGAAAATCACGGACTTGTTTTCCCTCGAATCGAATCGTTCGCAAATGCCTGAACTGATGATCATAAACAAAGATGTACGGGAATCCCCTATATGCCATGGCAATTCGATCTCCGCCGGGAGAAACGGTCAAAACGTTGCTGTTTTCCCCCGTTTGATTCCGAAGATCCAGACGAGGAAGCAATTTAATGGACGAAATCCAGTTATACGGGGTTGACGTGCTGCGAGCGCAAACGATCCAATCATTCTCTCGTGGGTCCCCCGGACATTGCAGAAACATGTAATCCGGCGAAACCGAAAATCTATTCAATAAATAATCCATGGAGAAAAACGAATTCACATATTCGAACGTCTCCGAAAACACCTGTATCCGTTCTATTTCCTGGACGAATATGTGCGAACCGCTGTACTGTAGCCCACTTACAGTCGTAAACTCTCCGGGGCCTTGTCCTTGCTGGCCAATTTTTCGGTTCAGATAGCCATCCGCTCCTACCGAAAAAATGTTATGTCCGAAATCTTCAGAGATATAAACACTATCCCCGACTGCGATCATTTGAGACGGCCTACCCAGGATGAGCGAATCACTTGGAAGCCCTAATCGGGTTGTGGCGACCCACCTTTTCGGCTCAATGTCCGTGTTGACTACGAAGTGCGGTGCAGAATCCAGTAAGCGGTCAATGACCGGGGAATCTTCAAAACGGGTTTGCCCACTTTGACATGCAATTAAGGGCAAAAGAAACAAAACCGTTGCATACCCACCCCTGATGGGTATGCAACGGTAAGAAGTGGAATTCATTCATACGCGGTTAATTATGAGTTGCCGAATAAGCAACCCGCTTTATTCCATGGTCTCACCGCACACGGATCCTTCATACCCACCGCGACCTGGAACTATCCCCTCCCATTCGGAGCCATCGTCGCACCTGATCTTCATGAAAGAAAAGAGTTCATTTGAGATCACCATTGTGTGACACCCGTTACAGGATACTATTCAAGGAATTTGGGAATAAGCACTCTGGTTTTTTTCCGACCCAATTTCTGGACTAAAGAACAAAAACAGGCACGTACATGCCAAACAAAGTAAGCGTTTCATCGAAATGTGAAATTAGTTAATGGTTAACAGACGCAGCTAGTATAGTGACGCGATGTCAAACTTCCAAACGTTTTGGGGAATTCCCAAAAAAGGTTTTACAATCGCAAGGAGATGGATCGTTTTTCCTCGTTGCAGGGTTCGCATGATATAGCCCATATTGCGTCAAGATTTCTGGGACTCTCTGGTGTATCTGCCCTTGCGATTATGAGTACCCATAACTTCCTACCATGCGACCTGATAACGTATCACATTTATGCCTGCATTTGTCCAGCCGTCCCTTGTATACTGAGATTCAAATTGCCCACTTTTGGGCAGTCTGAATCGCGGGTTGGATTTTTCGGAGGTTTGCAATCGTTCACCGCATTTTCATGGGGTTCACAATCCCTCATGATCAATGCCCGATTACGAATTTCCATGCAAGACATCCGAACCCTACTGCGCCATTACGACGGCGAGCAGTCCAGCAAGCGGGAAGTGGCGCGTTTGCTGCAACTCTCGCCGGGGACGGTGCGCAATTATCTTCGGCGCGCGGAGGCGGCAGGGCTTTCCTGGCCGTTGCCCGAGCGCCTCACCGACGAAGAGTTGGAAGCGCTACTGTTTCCGCATTCAGGCCCCATTTCCTGTCGTCCCCAACCGGACCGGAACCAGGTCCACCAGCAGCTGTCCCGCAAGGGCATGACTCTGGAGCGAATCTTGTTTGATTGGATTCAGGAGTATCCCAATGGGTACAGCTATGGGTATTTCTGTGCGTGCTACAAGAAGAGGTGCCGTGCACAAAAGATCACGATGCGGATTCATCATAAGGCAGGAGAGCGGCTGTATGTGGACTTTGCCGGCAAGAGAATGGAGGTGATGGATCCGAGTACTGGCCAGGTCACAAAGGTCCAGATCTTTGTGGCCGCTATGGGCGGTTCCAATTATACCTATGTGGAAGCAGTGCCCGATCAAACATTGCGCAGCTGGATTGAGGCCCATGTGCGATGTCTGACGTTTTTGGGAGCCGGCCCCGCATCATTGTCTGCGATAACCTGAAAGCGGCGGTCACTCGCGCTGACCGGAAGGCCCTCGTGTTCAATACGACGTACGCAGATTTTGCACGGTATTACGATCTGACCCTCTTGGCGGCACGCGTGCGAAAACCTCAGGATAAGGCATTGGATCGTCAATTCGATCTGTTGGACACATTACTACGATACCTGGGTTGTTTGAGGGTTGGGATTCAATTTGTACATTTTGAAGGTACGTTTTGCGTTGGGAATCTCGTAGATTTCCAGATCTGGATGGTCGGACACATGTTTATAGAGATGCGAGTAGGGGACGCCAAGCTCTTCTGCAAGTTCAGGACCGCTGACACAGCCCTGCGCCCGCAATTGGTCCCGTTTTCGCCGTAGCGCACTGGTCATGTTGTGTCGTTGACGGATCGTACAAATGCTTCGTCGGGTGAACGGATCTTCGCGGGAATCTGGGTGTCCGCGTCGATTCAGTTCGTTGGCCGCCCGTTCGTCTGCATATCCTTGCTCCAGCAGGAGTTCCAATTCCGAAAGGGCTTCTTCAGACACATCACGTCGAATGATCTGCGCCCGGGGTCGGGGTAATTCAACGGGGTTCAGCTTGTGAATCCGCCCTCCGCGCAGCCGCAGTCCTACGTCCACCTGATAGCCGTTGCGGGTGAGCGTGATGTCCTCCACCAAAAGCCCCAGGAGACGTTTTCGGTCTTCGTTGATGGTTCTGGCAGCAGTCCAGACCTTGCCAAAATCCTGGTTCAGTTCCAGAATGCGCGCATCCAATTTGGTCTCGGGCATGCTGGCGTGTGCCTTCGCAACCTCCGCTTGCTCCTAAACCGCCGCTTCGTGGAGTTTTAACTGCGCCTCCCAATCCGCCTCCAGGGTTGAAGCCACCAGGCGATTGGACGGATCCAACTCCATGAATCTTCGGCGGGCCAGTTCCACCTGATGCCGTAGGGCCTCAATGTGATGCTTTCGCTGCCGATCGGCCACCTCAAAGTCGGTGCGCACCTGCTCGCGTACCATCAGCGAAAGGGCCAGATTCTCCCGATTGACGGCGGCGACCACAAAGGTACCTACCGCGGCATCCAGCACATCTCCCCGCATACTCTGACAGGTACACGTCCCGCGTCGGACCCGATTCTCCTTGCACAAATAATACCACTTCGGCTCCAAAGGCCGGTCTTTCCGGCTGGTATAGGACACCTGCATCCGATGCCCGGAAATGCCACAAATAATCCGGGAATGGAGCAGGGCCGTCCCTTTTCGTGGAGAGGGTACCCGGTCCCCCTGCAGAAAACTGGCCGCGTTCGCCTGGAGGGTCTTCCGATTTTGCTGGTATTCCTCCCAGAAGATATATCCTGGATGGGCTTCAGGAATACACACCATCCACTGATCCATCGGAAGTTTGGCAAACTGCATCGACCCGTCTGCACGTTGCCGGCACTTGGTCCGACCATAGGCATAGCATCCTGCGTATCGGGGATTGCGCAGGATTCGCTGAATTTGACTGTACGTCGGGACGCTCCAACAAAGCGCCCGGCTGCCGGTTCGAGGACGCGAAGGAAGGCGAATGCCCTTCCTTCGAAACCATTTGGTGACCTGCATGGCGGATTGGAGGCGCCGAAAGGTGCGGAACACCAACTCTATTGCTTCGCGGATCGATTGATCTGGATCCAGAATCACCTGATCGGTTGCGGTGTAGACCAGCCCAATCGCCAAGGGAAGTTTTAATTCTCCCCGCCTCGCCTTGCTGCGCTGGCCTCCAATCATGCGCGCGCGAATGTTGCGCAGTTCATATTCCGAAAGCTGTCCCTTGATCCCCATCCCCATCCAGTCGTTGAGATCTCTGGCATCGTAGATCCCGTGTTCGTCCAGAATCAGCGTGTCAGACACCTCAGCAATCCGAAGCAATTGATGCCACTCGGCATTGTTTCGACACAGGCGAGAAACTTCCAGACTCAGAATGATGCCGACCTCGGCTGCCCCGACCCGTGCGCGCAGGTCCTGAAAGCCCGTACGCTGGGCGGTACTGGCCCCGGACTTTCCCTGATCCTCATCAATGATGTCGATTCGATCCTCCGGCCAGCCCAGAGCAAGGGCACGCAGACGCAAATCATATTGACGGTACTGGCTTTCCTTATTCATTGCCACCTGACGCAACGAAGACTGTCGGATATACAAACACGCCCGTCGACCTGACTTCGGCGGTTTGCGGCCGTCTGGGGAACTGTAATCTTTGGAGATTATCCCAATCTGCTTTCTCTCATCGGAATGATCCTTGTTGCCGGTGGCAGTGTGATTACGGCTCAGCGCCGATCAGCTAGACATCTAAGTCTTCGGCCTTCCGGGCATTCTCCATAATAAAACGGTAACGAACAGATGAATCCCGCCCCATTAACCCAGCAATCGTGGTTTCTGCACGGGTTTTTTCGGGGATGGTAACCTGTAGGATTCGGCGTCGCGCCGGATCCAGAGTAGTTTCTTTCAACGTTTGCGGCATCATTTCACCTAGGCCCTTGAAGCGTTGTACATCAATCTTGATCCGGGAATTTTTACGTCTTAGTCGCCTTTCAATCCGACTTTTTTCTTCTTCATCCAACGCCCAATAGGTCTCCTTCCCCGCATCCAGTCTGTAGAGCGGTGGCTCGGCGATATAGATATGTCCCAGATCAATGAGCGGACGCATATAGCGATAAAAGAATGTTAGCATCAGTGTAGCAATGTGGTGCCCATCCGAATCTGCATCCATCAGAAGAATCACCTTATGGTAGCGCAATTTCTCAGGTTCGAGGTTGTCTCCCATTCCACATCCAAGTGCCTGAACCACGTTGGATAACTCGGTGTTGTTTCGCAGCTTTTGGGTAGTTGCCTGCTCTGCATTTAATACCTTTCCACGCAATGGGAGTACCGCCTGTGTTTTTCGATCTCGGCCCTGCTTTGCAGAACCGCCTGCTGAATCTCCTTCCACAATAAACAATTCTCCCACTGTGGGATCCATGGACGAGCAATCTGCTAATTTCCCCGGTAGCATCAACCGTCTCCGCTGACGCGCCTTGGAGCGGACCGATTTTGCAGCGGCACGGCTCGCCTGACGTGCTCGCGCTGCCTGGAGTACACGAGCACCAATGGCGTCACTGGCCGATGGATGTGAATTCAGAAATTGCTCCAGTGCAACGCGGACTGTGCCACTTACCAGTGAGCGTGCCGAGGGATTATTCAGCTTATCCTTCGTCTGCCCTTGGAATTGCGGCTCTGACATGAACATATTGATGACTGCAAAAAGCCCCTCACGTATATCTTCGGAGGTAACCTCTACTCCACGAGGGATCGCGTTGTGCGTGTCCATCCAGGAACGAACTGCCGTTCTGACCGCATCTTTGTACCCCTGTTCGTGTGTGCCACCGTCATTTGTGGGGATCCCATTGACATAAGATTTCACACATTCACGCGTGGACTCTGTCCACTGGACCGCGACTTCCAATCGTACACCGTTTTCGAATGTATCCTGCTGGATGGAAAAAACCTCCGGGTGTACTGGAGATACTCCGTCACCTTGGATCAGATGTCCCAGATAATCGACGATACCCCCCTCATGCACAAACTCAACCTCTTCTCCTTGGTTTTCATCTCTAAAAATGATCCGTAGTCCACGATTTAAATAAGCTTTGATCTCGAGTTGTGCCCGAATTAGACTCGCATCAAAAGCTACCGAGTCAAAAATATCGGGATCTGGGGCAAAGTAGATGCTCGTCCCCGTTAATCGAGTACGCTTGTCCAGGTCCACTAGCTTGCTCACCGGACGCCCACGCTGAAACCGCTGCTCATAAGTCGTCCCCCCGCGTTTGACTCTGGCAACCAGTTCTTTGGAAAGCGCATTCACTACCGAGGCTCCTACCCCGTGTAATCCACCAGAAGTCACATACTGATCTCCCTCGAATTTACCACCGGAATGCAGAGTCGTCATGATGACTTCCAAGGCAGGGATTTTCTTCTGCGGATGGGGATCCACTGGAATTCCACGCCCATTATCCTGGACCGTCACACTCGCTGCATCCTTATGAAGCGTGACTTCAATGCAATTCGCATGCCCGTTTACTGCTTCATCTACGCCATTATCCACGATTTCCCAGAGCAGATGGTGAAGCCCCGGCTTGCCTGTACCTCCGATGTACATACCCGGACGCTTGCGTACGGCCTTCAAGCCTTCCAGAACAATAATATCTGCTCCTGAATATGAGCTCATGGCAAAGGAATTTCGTGCGGTTCGACCGCGCCGGGTGTTAGCTCTCCCCGCTGGATAATCTTGCGCCCTTTACCGCCTCTGCGGGCGACTTCATATTTGGTTCGACGAATAATCTCCTGCCGCCCGCGCGGGGTTTCGACAGCAACTCCCTCGCGTACCTGGGCGCTGACATTGGCTCCAATCAGGATATCTTCCGCACCCACACGCATTCCGATGACTCCTTTCCCAGGTCCACTTATCAAGGGAATCTCCTCTGTTGGGAAAATTAGTGCACGCCCCTTTTGGGAGACTAAACAAACAAAATCATCCCCGACAACCGGCCATACGCCAGAAACTTCATCTCCTTCACTCAGACGCATACACAACCTTCCCTTACGTGTTGATACATCAGAAAATAGTTGTAATTGCTGTCGAAGAACCATCCCCTTGGAGGTGACCGCCACGAGATACCCTAAGGCAGAAACGTCCTCCTCGTCTGATACTTTGCCCGCTCGCAATACTCTGGGATCGCAAGGAATCGCACCGACAACCCGCTCCTTATCCTTAAAATCAAATAACTTCTGCAGCGGAATCCCATGTCCGGTCGTGCTGACAATATCGTTGGCTCGGACCGTGTAGGCCCGTCCAAAATTTGTCCAAAGTACCACTGTAAAGCGTGTTCCAGTGCCCAGTACCCATCCTACTTCATCTCCTTCTCGAATACGAATAGACTGAATCTCGGTATAGGACCCCTGTCTTTTAATCCAACCAGCACGAGTCACGATCACCACAGTATCCTCATCCACGATAAAGTCTTCTTCGGAATACTCATAGAGCCCTTCATCCCCCGAAGCCAGTATCGTACGTCGGTCGGTGGAAAACTTCTGCCGTACTTCCTTTAGTTCATTCCGAACCAGCTTCCAACGTGCAAGCTCGTCGGCCAGCAACTCCCGGATCTCCTTGGCCCGTATCTGCTTGACTTTGAGCTCATCTCGTACTGCGTCGATTTCCAGCTGTGAGAGCCTGTAGAGCATTGTTTCGAGAATGGCATTCGCTTGAGGTTCGGAAAGTATAAACCGGTGGCGCAAGCGCTGTGACCCGTCCGCCTTATTCTTTGAGGCCCGGATAATCCTGATTGCCTCATCCAGATCATCAAAGATGATGTCAAAACCATCAAGAATATGAATCCTCTCCTCGAGTTGCCGCAACTCGTATCGCAGCCTTTGTGTAACCACCTCGAGCCGAAATTCCAAGAAATACTCTAGGGCTTCCTGCAGATTAATCCGTTTCGGTTCACAAATCTGTGGATTCGTCGTTGGGAGAAGACACGTCAGGTTGACTTGGAATCGCGACTCCAATGGCGTGTACTTGTAGAGATAACCCATGGCTGCCTCCACGTTCGCTCCGCGCTTCAGATCCATCACAATCCGAATATCATCCGTGGATTCATCCCGAATATCCAATAACTGCGGAACTCGACCATCCCCGATAAGATTGGCGATTTTCTCAACCAAATCACTTTTGTTGATGGCATAGGGAATGGAGGTGATGACCACCTTTGATTTACGTTCAACCAGATAAGTACCTCTCAGAATAATCGCCCCTTCCCCCTTCTTGTAGATCTGATGTAACTCCTCTTTGGAATTCATCATTCTCCCGCCGGTCGGAAAATCCGGTCCGGTAATGTAGCGGTCCAGCAAACGGTTCAGCGCATTTGCCGGCCAGGAATGCTTTGACCGCCGAAGCAAAGACTCTACCATGTAGATGGCTCCACTCACAACCTCACCAAGGTTGTGGGGAGGGATGCTGGTCGCCATTCCAACTGCAATGCCAGTAGCACCATTGACCAGTAGATTCGGAACACGCGCGGGCAGCACTACCGGCTCTGATAAGGTTGCGTCGAAATTTGGCCTGAATGGAACGGTATTCTGACGGAGTTCCTCAAGAAAGGTCATCGCCAGGGGGCGCAATTTTGCCTCTGTATACCGCATGGCGGCGGGCCGATCCCCATCAATAGATCCAAAGTTGCCGTGTCCGTCCACCAACGGGTCGCGCAGAGAGAAGGCCTGTGCCATCCGTGCCATTGCATCATAGATTGCACTGTCTCCGTGAGGATGATACTTCCCCATGGTATCCCCAACGATGGTCGCACTCTTTCTGTACCTTGCGTCGGGGTACAGTCGAAGACCTGCAAACATTGCATACAGGATCCGGCGCTGCACCGGCTTCAACCCATCCCGAATATCTGGTAGTGCTCTACTGGTAATCACCGACAGCGCATAATTCAGATATCTCGAATTTGCAAGTTCATGAAGTGGCGCAGAATCTGTATGGTCCATCCCCTCAGCACAGATCTGATTTATTCCATGAAAATACTGCCAAAAACATCATGTTCCTTTTATAATTGCTACGATTCGGTAAAGATGCCCTGCAGTTGATGCTAGGTCAAGTCCTGTCAATGGTGATACGATCTCAAGCTGTATTGGAACCATGCTGCGCATTTTACGACATCAAATGTTTTAGGCATGGTTTTATTCTGGGAAGAACGGTCAGGTTTACCTAACTTCAATAAGGTAACCGGGCGCAAATCAATTCTACCTGATCGTCCAACCGTGCATCTGGGTAAATTAGGGTACTTCGAAAAAATCGCCCCTGCTAACCCGGAAATAGGAACAATGAGAAGCTTCATTTTACTATGGACCACCGGGACATTTCCCTCCTGACATGTTTTCTTTGTTAGCCTCCAAAGATGCTCTCTTCATATCAGAGTCCACAATGTGCAACGGAGCCGTATCACTAACCGTGAACTGGGAAAAGCATCCATGACTTGAGAAAGAAGCTACGAGTATCCATGAGCTTCTTCCACGGGCCCACCACGACTGCACTGAGAATCGAGATGCCCCGCAGAGGTAATACGATTCTATTGCCTACTTTAGGAAGGAATCCTTTCAGAACCACTAAACCAGTATATGATTACCACTCTGTGCAACCATTATAAACATGACACCACTTGACTGGACTATTGTAGGTCTTTATTTCCTGATTGTCCTTGGGATTGCCCTGTATTATTCGAAACGTGCCGGGCAGAATACTTCTGAATTTTTCCTGAGTGGACGACGGATGACTTGGTGGCTGGCCGGAATCAGTATGGTTGCAACCACTTTTGCGGCAGATACACCAATGGCCGTAACAGAACTTGTGGCTCAGAATGGCATTGCCGGCAACTGGATTTGGTGGAATTTTGCCTTTGGCGGTATGCTGACTGTGTTCTTTTTTGCACGTTTGTGGCGACGATGCGGAATTCAGACAGATGTGGAGTTCGTGGAGGTTCGCTACACAGGATCGGCCGCCGCCTGGCTTCGCGGAATTAAGGCCGTATACTTTGGCCTGCTACTGAACATCATCATTATTGGCTGGGTCTCGCTTGCAATGGAAACGGCCATCAATGTCTTATGGCCGGAATTGACCATCTTCGGGCATACTACGGTCTCGATCGGTGGACTTACGATGAGTGCTGCACTGGTGATTGTCAGTCTACTTGTGGTACTGGTTTCCGTTTTTGCACTGCTATCTGGCTTGTGGGGAGTAGCAGTCACCGATGTGATGCAATTCATATTAGCCATGATTGGCTCAATCCTGATGGCAATATTTGTGCTTCGTATTCCCGAAGTAGGGGGAATTGCCGGCCTGAAATCACACTTGCCGGCAGAAACATTTCGCTTCTTTCCTACGATCGGGGAAGCGTCTGGAGCTGTAGCAGCTTTTGCGCTGTCGATCCCCGCTTTCGTTGCCTTCATTGGAATTCAGTGGTGGAGCAGTTGGTATCCGGGTTCTGAACCTGGTGGTGGTGGATACAGTGCACAGCGCATGATGGGAACTGCCAGCGAGCGAGATGCGACTTTTTCAGCCCTTTTATTCACCATCGCTCACTACTGCATCCGCCCATGGCCATGGATTATTGTTGCTCTGGCTTCACTGGTCCTCTACCCTGATCTTACCCACTCACGAGAAGGGTTTATCCTAGTCATGCGAGACGTGTTACCGATTGGGGTACTCGGGATTGTATTTGCGGCATTTTTGGCTGCATTCATGAGTACGATTTCAACCCAATTGAATTGGGGCGTTTCCTACCTAGTGAATGACTTTTGGCGC
Organism: Rhodothermaceae bacterium; assembly: GCA_009838195.1. Lineage (NCBI taxonomy): Bacteria > Pseudomonadati > Rhodothermota > Rhodothermia > Rhodothermales > Rhodothermaceae > Rhodothermaceae bacterium. The sequence continues at coordinate 110,235 of VXSC01000008.1, forward strand.
AGATTTGTGAATCCTGACCGTAGTGAGCGTCATTATGTTTTCGTTTCGCGAACTCTCACGTTCATTGTGGGATTGCTGAGCATTCTTCTGGCCACCCAACTTGAATCTATCAGTCAGGCATGGACATTGATTATCACGGCATCTGCAGGACTCGGGACGGTACTGATCCTTCGCTGGTACTGGTGGCGGATTAATGCCTGGAGTGAACTCGTGGCAACCCTGGCTCCGATTGTGATGGTCCTACTAACATTGTTGGGGGTTCCGATTCCCGGAATTCAGGAACCCTTCCCATCCAACTTATTTGTTGTCGTGGGGGTGACCACGGCTCTCTGGCTTATAGCTACCTTCTTGACAAAACCGACAGATCCGTCTACTCTCGAGGCCTTTTATACCCTGGTTCGACCCGCGGGTCCTGGCTGGCGCCCGATTGCTGCTCTACATCCAGATATACAACCGGATGCGACCATTTCTTCTATGGCACGTCAATGGTGTGCCGGAATTGCACTGGTCTATGCCTGTCTTTTTTCGGCAGGTTATTTGATCCTTGGAAACACTTTGGCCGGGATTCTGATGCTGCTTGTGGCAATCGCTTCGACCCTCTATTTAAGATGGACGTTTGATCAAAACAAGGCCCATTGATCTTGACTGGATACATCGTTGAATCATGTCGGAGTTGATTATTGTCGGCGATCGCGTACTCATCAGACCCGATAGCGGTGAACAGCAGACCGAATCTGGGCTGGTTTTACCGGCATCCGTGGCTGAACGTGACCGAATTGGATCAGGGCGTATCGAACAAGTCGGTCCTGGTCATCTTATCCCAAATCCTGACTATTCTGATAGTGAACCCTGGGCAGAACCAAAAAAGATCGGAAGATATCTGCCTCTGGAAGCGAATGTCGGCGATTTGGCTTTCTATCAGCGCAAGGAAGCAATCGAATTCACTTACAAACAAACGAAATTCTTCATCGTGCCCCATCACGCCATCCTTGCTCTGGTCAGACCAGATCATGAAGACGTAATCAGTGAACTTCTCGATTCAAATCGGCCCTAGCCCGTAGATTGTCCTGGGTCTTGAGAAATGACCCCCATCAAGATATTGATATACGATCCTGATGGTTAACGCGACGCTAGAAGAGCTGTGGGCGGAGGCTTGAATTACCTGGATGCTCTATGAGAGGGTGGCGTGGGAGAGACTCGAACTCTCGACCTTGCGATTATGAGTCGCACGCTCTAACCGACTGAGCTACCACGCCAGATGAACGCTTGAACGGAGATAGTCCGAAACGTGTTGCAACCACCTAGGGAAGCACTGGTACTACAAGCACGGATTTTATAGGAAACATGCACTGGGATAGTATTATCGGCCAGGGGAAGGTGGTTGAGCTCTTGAGACGTTCCGTAGATTCTGGACGTGTGGCTCACGCGTATCTGTTTCATGGCATGGAGGGTACTGGAAAGCGTGCAGTTGCCCTAGCATTTGCACGAGAATTGCAGTGTGAAGGCTGCAACGGGAGCGAACCTTGCACATCTTGTAGGCAGGCAGCCCAATTGGAGCACCCTGATATACATGTTTTGATTCCTGAACCCAGTGATGCCAAACCCCGGGATGTAGCCGAACGGATTGCGCTACTGGCTGAAGATCCATACGCGGCGGTAGATTTTGTTCGCGCTCCTACATTGGGATCTGGAAAAAGTGCACCCGAAAAACTTAAGCAAGCATTTTATTCTGTCGAGCGAATCAACCTGCATTTACGTCAAAAGATGATGATGCGCCCCCTGAGGGGAAGATATCGCATAGCAATCATTACCGATGCAGATACTATTCGCGAGCAGGCCGCAAATACATTCCTGAAACTTCTTGAAGAGCCTGGCCCTGACACGCTGTTCATCCTGACGACATCCCGAAAAGACCTACTTTTGCAGACGATCCTATCACGCTGCCAGCACGTGGCATTTGAGAATCTCTCGCCGGATACGATCTCTCGAGCGTTACGCGAGCGCAAAGGAATTGAGATTGAGCTTGCAGAAATTGTGGCGAATATGTCTCAGGGCTCCTACCTGCGTGCTCTGGAGCTGACTCAGAGCGAAGAACTCCGACGTGACCGTGACCGAGTTTTAACATTTCTGCGTCTGGCCTTCACAGAAAGGTTTGTTCAGCAAACGAATCTCATCGCAGAGATCAGTCAGTCCAGTCGGGATCGTATCAGGAATTTGCTTCGGCTTCTGTTGAGTTGGATCCGTGATGTTGCATTGTACCGGGAGATCGGAGAAGATGCACCGATCACAAATCGTGACCAGAAACAGGAAATTTCAAAGTTCAGCCAGAATCTTCAAAGTGCCGACCTGGATGCAATGTCTTGTCTCATTGAAGAAGCACTTCTGTTGAGTGAATCGAATGTGAATACAACATTATTGCTGATGAACCTATCACTGAGCCTGGGCAAAGCCATGCGAAGCCCACATAGCGGCAAGTTATTTAAACCCCTTACGAGCCTCCATCCAATTTCATAGTAATCACCTCTTTTGCCGCATCAAAATTCGGTTCTCCTGATGTCAGGACTCTGATTTCTCACACGCTCACAGTTCGAACGTTGTTACGTTCGCGGCGTAAATCCAATTCAGTATGCAAGGCCCCTTACTGAAATAACCAAATCTATCATGGCTTGTGGCGCAAACGGTGCGTGCGGTTGCAGCGGAAGTTCATTAACCGGCTACGGCGGTTGCAACGATAGTTGTCCGTCTGTGCAGATTTTTGACTGGCTTCCTGCATCCTCCAAGAATCCCGGTCGGGACCATTGTGATTTGGTCGAAGTCGTATTTAAGGGCCGACGCAGAAAGGTGTATCAAAACAAACAAAAAATACCTGTACATGCTGGCGACGACATTATTGTTTCTGCGCAGCGGGGACTGGATTACGGACAAGTTGCGCTCACTGGTGAGTTGGTACATATTCGTGCAAGACAGAACCCAAACTATGGCCAAGTCCTCCGCCTAGCCTCTTCAAATGATCGGAGTATTCACGAGGAGAATAGGGAGGCTGAAAAAGAAGCCCTGCTCGCTGCGAAATCAACTGTTGGGAGACGGCAACTTCCCATCAAACTTGTGGATGCAGAATGGCAGTTTGATCGAAAGCGGCTATCCATCTTCTATACTTCCCAAACTCGGGTTACGATGCGACCGGTCATTAGTGAACTCTGCCGGCACTTTGAGACACGTGTCGAATTCCTTCGCTTGAGCCCTCGCGAAGAATCTGCTCGGATAGGTGGCCTTGGTGTGTGTGGGCGAGAGCTCTGTTGTTCTTCCTGGATGCGACAAATTCCACCGGTATCCGCTTCGGCCGCAAAAAAAATGCACTTTCCCCTCACTAGTGAAAGATTGACGGGACGATGTGGGCAACTGAAATGCTGCCTGAATTACGAGCTTGAGCAGTATATGAAAATACTTGAGGAATTCCCTCGAAAAAACGCAAAAGTGGATACCTCCAATGGTCCTGGGCGAGTCCGGAGCATGAATATTTTCTCCCGCACGGTCCGCGTAAACCTTAACAATAATCTGATTGAGGAATTTGACCTCCAGGACATCACGTACATCAAGAAGAAGCGGCCACCGCAGCGTAGTCGTAAATCCGCACACACAAAAAGTCGATCAAAGCGGCGCTAAAACTGAGGTATACTGCAATTAGTAGACGTTCGCTTGATGTGGCCGTGTCATGATTCCTACATATCAATGGAAACAATTCGCCTAATCAAACAGATTGTAATCTAGCGGGGTTTGGTCTAAGCGGCTGGCTGAGATCTATCGTATACGGAATTATGGCCTGATTCGTGGATATGATTGGATCACTCAATCAAAATCACGCTGATGAGCACCTGAATTCCCAATAGATTGAATTCATTATGAATACCTTCAATAATATGATTCAAAAGTGTCTGCCCGTATGGGCAGTGAGCAGCTTTCTGCTCCTATCAACAGCCCTGGCGCAGGGTACTGCCACGTATGAGCTCACCTTTACTTCAACCTGGTCGGCGTCTACACATCCCACAGATTTTCCATCGAATCCTCATTTTTCTGGGCTAATTGGAGGGACTCACAACAGTTCAGTTACGTTCTGGAGCACTGGATCAACGGCCAGTGCCGGAATCGAGAGTATGGCAGAAACAGGAGGGACATCAACACTTCGCAGCGAAGTTAATCAGGCAATCAGTGCGTCAAATGCGGGTGAAGTCATTAGTGGAGGCGGCATTGGTCGATCGCCGGGATCTGTAAAAACTACCTTTCAGGTTACCCCTCAGTGGAATCTTGTGACAGTCACCTCTATGCTCGCACCCAGCCCAGACTGGTTTGTTGGCGTTTCCGGGCTGAATTTGCTGGATAATGATAATAACTGGAGACAGCGAGTTGAGGTTGACTTGTTTGTCTATGACGCGGGAACCGATAGTGGCCCCAACTATACCTCACCGAATGACGATACGGATCCTGCAGAGAATATAAGCCGCATCGGTACGTCTCCGTTTTTGGTTGATGGGTCCGTCAAATCAGTAGGAAGCTTTGTCTTCGAACTGAAATCAAGCACACCCCAGGTGAGCTTATCGGTAGATAATAATTCTGTAGAAGAGGGAGAGGCGGTTACGGTGACCATAGAGTTGTCCGAGGCTCTGACGAATAATGTGAGCATCCCCCTAAATCTTACACCTGGGACCGCCGAATCCGACGACTACGACAGTACCTCTCCAGTGAATGTCACGATCACTGGAGGTCAGACGGAAGCCGACCATACCATCAACACCTATGAAGATAACGATATTCAGAATGAATCCTTCACTGTGCAAATAGATACAGACAATCTACCCTCTGGAGTGGTGGCGGGTAGTCCCCTCTCGGCACAGGTCACGATTACAGATGACGATGTACCGGAAGTCTCCCTGTCGGTTGATAATAATTCTGTCGAAGAAGGAGAGACAGTGACGGTAACCGTGGAATTGTCTATACCGCTGACAAGTAATGTGACTATCCCCCTGAATCTCACATCTGGGACTGCTGAATTCGGCGATTATGACAGCAGGACTCCAGTGAATGTCACTATCACCGGTGGCCAAACTGAAGCCGACCATACAATCAACACCTATGAAGATAGCGACGCGAAAGATGAATCCTTCAGTGTGGCCATAGATGAGGATAATCTACCCGCTGAAGTGATAGCTGGAAGCCCCCGCTCAGTAAATATCACGATCACAGACCCCGATGTGCCGGAGGTCTCTTTGTCGGTAGATAAAAATTCTGTGGAGGAAGGAGAATCTGTGACCGTGACGGTCGAACTGTCTGACGATCTGTTCAGTAATGTGACCATTCCCTTGGAACTTACATCCGGAACAGCTGAATCCAGTGATTATGACAGTACGTCTCCGATCAACATAGAAATCATTAGTGGCCAAACTGAGGCCGAGCACACCATCAATACTTACGAAGATGACGACATTGAGGACGAGTCTTTTACAGTGGCTATCGATGAGGACAGTCTGCCATTTGGCACCCTGCTAGGTAGTCCAGCCTCAGCGGACATCACGATCATAGATGCCAGCATGCCGGAAATTTCACTGTCAGTAGATCAAGATTCTGTAATGGAAGGACAATCGGTGACGGTAACGATAGAGCTGTCCGAGTCTTTGGCAATCAATACGACCATTCCCTTAATACTCACATCTGGAACCGCCGAATCCGACGATTATGACAGCGCCTCTCCGGTGAACATAGACATCACCAGTGGTCAAACTGAAGTTGAGCATACCATCAACACCTATGAAGATGCCGATACCGAAAATGAAACCTTCACGGTGGCCATAGATGAGGATGATCTACCAACCGGAATTATTTTGGGGAGCTCGATTTCCGCCGAGGTCACGATCACGGATAACGATATGCCGGGGATATTGGCCCCCGTCTCTGTGGAGGTTGACGAGGGGAAATCAGAAGCAGTTCAAGTTTCGCTTATGACGCAACCTTCAAGCGATGTAACCGTGACCATCACCGGGTATCAGAATACCAACATGGAGCCTGATCAGGAGACACTGACATTTACGCGAGACAACTATAACACTCCACAGACCGTAACCTTAATCACAACAGAGGACAGTGACCTATTAAACGATGAGGTGACACTGACACTGGCGGCATCGGGAGGAGGCTACGATGAAGTATCTCACACATTGGCGGTGACGATCAGAGACAATATGGGTGTAGGCATTGAAGATGAAGAGCCAACCATCTCCATTACGCTTTGGGGGAATTATCCAAATCCGGTGTCAGACCTCACAAAAATAGTGTTCGATCTGCCAGAACCAGCACAAATATCAATTCGTGTGACCGACCTATTGGGACGGATCGTTCAGACGACTCCCTACGGATGGTATGAAGCCGGCAGAGATCATACGGTAGAGCTTGGCACAGACAACCTGACCTCAGGAGTCTATTATTATACACTCAGGATAGATACGGGAGATCAAGTTTTTCAACGATCAAAGGCCATGTCAATCGTGAGATAGATTGACCCGAAGTCTAGGCCTAGCCCTATCAAGGACATCCCATCCTAGATCGTAGCTAACAAGCTTTTCGCATTTATGCTTGGATTGCAAGTGCCCAAGAACTTGCTTGCTGACTTTCTAATCCTGATCCTCTTTGGCAGCAACAGCCACGACCTTTTCCTGCACATTTCTCGGCATAGCTTGGTAATGGCTAAACCGTGCACTGTGGATCCCCCGTCCCTGTGTCATCGAACGAACACGGGTGGAGTATTGATATAACTCGGCTTCGGGGACCTGGACGAGAATTTTTTGCATCGTCCCTTCAGCTTCCATGCCCTTGATCGTTGCACGGCGTCCATTCAAATCCCCCATCACATCCCCCGTATATGTATCTGGTACAGTGACCTCCACATCATGGATCGGCTCCAGGATGACCGGTTTTGCTTTGCGGAATGATTCCCGGAACACCATCCGTGCCGCCGTTCTGAAGGCATTCTCATTCGAATCTACCGAGTGCATTCCCCCATCAAAGATGACAAATCGAACATCTCCAACTGGGTAACCCGCCACAGGACCTCTTTGCATGCCTTCCAAGACACCTTTCTGAATCGCACCAAAAAAGCGCCGCATATCAATCACACCCCCAACAATTGCATCAATGAACTCAATCGTTGATCCCCAGGCAGTTTGGGATTGCGCAACATTACGCACGTTGATATCCGGTCGCTTCCGAAATTCACCATCAAGTGGCTCAATCAGAACAGAAATGTCAGCGAACTGTCCCGCACCTCCCGTCTGTTTCTTATGCCGATAGGAATCGCGTGCCTCGGTTGTAACGGTTTCGCGATAAGCAACCCGCGGACGAGTGTATTCCACCTCTACATTCACCTTGGACTTGAGCCGATACTGAGCAACCTTAAGATGCATCGCCCCCTGCCCACCCAAAGTGATCTGACTTAAATGCGGCTCATGCATCACCACCAGAGAGGGGTCCTCTGCAGTGATTTGGTGTAGTCCCTGTGCAAGTTTATCCTCCTCGCCCTCCGTCTTCGCTTGAATTGCCTCACGGTAACGCGGTTCTGGGAAGGGAATGGGGGTAACAACCACCCTGTTTCCTTTCTTGTGAAGCGTATTATTGGTATGGGTATCCCGCAGCTTGACCAACGCTCCGATGTCTCCCATATTCATACGCGAGACCGTTTCACGATCGCGCCCACATAATACATAGAGCTGCCCCAGGCGCTCAGATGTCCCAGATTGAGCATTCTCAAGATCCATTCCCGACTCGATTGCACCGTTGCATACACGAAAGAATGAATAATCTCCGACATGATGCTCTGCCATTGTGCGATAGACAAAAACGATCGGATTCCCCTCCATGCTCGGTTCAGCCACCTTACCCTCCGTCAACGGAAGAGAAGCGGCCTCCAACGGGGATGGCACTACATTACCGATAAAACTCATCAGGCGGGCAGAGCCCACATTCTCGGTCGCTGCTGTGCAAAAAATTGGATACAGCGATCTCTGCAGCATTGCATCACGCAGTCCGGCACGCATTTCATCCTCGGTCAATCGCTCTGACTCCAAATATTTCTCCATCAATTCCTCGTCGCTGACCGCGATGTCCTCTACCAATGCATTGTGTAACTCTTCTGCACGTTCGCGAAACTCATCTGGAATTTCACTAAATGTAGGCGGCCCTTGAGAGCTTGAGTCGAAGGTAATTTTCTTCATGATCAGCACATCAATCAATTCATTCGGGGCCCCGCCCGGGAATTGAATGACCGTAATCCCAGAACCAAAACGATCTCGCATCTGCGTAATGAGTGAGTCGACATCCGCTTGGGGGCGATCAATCTGATTAATGACAAACATTGCTGGCTTTTCATTCTCCGTCGCCGCAGCCCAGGCTAGTTCTGTACCCACCTCAACCCCTTCCTGGGCATTCATCACAAAAATGGAGGTGTCTGCGACTCGAACAGCTGCAACGACCTCACCAACAAAATCCGGGTATCCTGGAGTATCAATGATATTGATCTTGTGCTCTTTCCACTCCGCGTGCAAAAGAGACGAGAAGATGGACATCTGCCTCTCCTTTTCACTCGGCTGATAATCACTGACCGTAGATCCTTCGGTGACCGTACCTAAACGGCGTGTCTTTTTGCTGACATACAGCATAGACTCAGCCAAGGAGGTTTTTCCACTACCTTGATGGCCGACCAACACAACATTTCGGATATGCTCAGGATTATATACTTTCATTAGCTCTTATCTTAGATGTCTCTCGAGATACTCGCCGCAAAATATACAGCCTGGGAAAGAATTTACCTGCTTTTCTACCTTAATTGTACTAATGGAGAACACCCTCGGATAAAACCGTTTAAGTCGCTATGCTGTAGCACCAAAAACAATGTCTTGGTTCAAAAGAACGAAAAAGGGAATTCTGACTAGTCGTAGTGGTCAGCACGAGATGCCTGCTGGACAATGGCAAAAGTGCCCAGGATGTGCAGCTGTTAACCCTGTCCGGGCACTGAATGGTAATCTGAACATCTGCCCCAAGTGTGACTACCATGGTCGCCTAGGTTCAAGCGAATACTTTGCGCTGCTGCTTGACGATGGCTCCTGCCAACTCCAGGATCAGGAAATTATCTCAACAGATCCCCTTGAGTTTACAGATCGAAAACACTATTCCGATCGGCTTGAGAGCACGCGAAAAAAAAGCGGATTGCCTGACGCAGTACAGGCCGCTATCGGACAAATGGATCGGCATACCGTATCTATCGCTGCCATGGATTTTAAATTCATTGGGGGATCGATGGGCTCCGTTGTCGGTGAAGTCATTGCCCGTTCTATACGTAGAGGGGTTGAACAGAATATTCCCGTCATTGTCATAGCACAAAGTGGCGGAGCCCGGATGATGGAAGGTGCGCTCAGTCTAATGCAGATGGCCAAAACCAGTGCACACCTTGCCCGGTTACACGAAAAGGGGATCCCATATATCTCCGTATTAACGAATCCAACGACTGGCGGTGTGACCGCGTCCTTTGCGATGCTTGGTGATATCAATATCGCCGAACCTGGTGCACTCATCGGTTTCGCGGGCCCCCGTGTTATCCGCGAAACGATTGGGCAAGATCTCCCAAAAGGATTTCAAAGTTCCGAGTTTCTCAAAGACCATGGTTTTGTCGATATGGTCGTGGATCGACGAAAACTTCGTACAACATTGATCCACCTTCTCAACCTTTTCCAAGAAGAATCATCTACCAGTAAGACAGATGGTGATTGAATGCTTCCAAGATTACGAGTCCGTAAGCTCACGTGCTGCGGAACTCGTATGTGAAGTTATCTCCGAAAATCCCAGCGGTGTATTTGGATTTGCGACGGGGAGTACGCCTGAAAGACTCTACGAGTTACTCGTCACCCGTTATCAGCGTGGCGAGATCTCGTTTGACCGACTCACTACGGTGAATCTGGATGAATATATCGGGCTTGCCATCAACCATGAGCAATCCTACGCGACTTTCATGCAACATCACCTTTTTGGGCATGTCAATGTGCGGCCAGATTCCATTCACTTCCCGGCAACAGTCCCAGACCCGTCAGCGTTTGAGCGACTCATTCAGAACAAAGGGGGGATTGATCTTCAGATTTTGGGGCTCGGAAGCAATGGCCATATTGGCTTCAATGAACCTGGCTCGCCATTTGATTCCCGTACCCGGGTTGTATCACTTGCCCCATCGACGATCCAGGACAATGCCCGATTTTTCGATTCCATAGAAGATGTACCCCACCAAGCAGTAACGATGGGGATACAAACAATAATGGAGGCCCGCAAGATCGTGCTGCTCGCATGTGGCCCCGCAAAAGCCGATGCGGTAGCACGGTGCCTGCAAGGCGCCCAGACAGAAGACGTGCCAGGTAGTTGCCTACAGGCTCATTCTGATGTCACTGTATTGCTGGATGAAGCTGCATTTTCGGGGCTTAACAAGTAACAACCTAGAATCTACTTTAACCGTGATACTCATATTAAAACCCAATACGGACCAGGATTCGCCACGGTATGGACTCCTGACGCGTTATCTGGACTCGCTCGTGAACATTACCTATCAAGTCCGGCATATTCAGGGTACTGGTCAGCGACTGACTGAGATCTACCTACTGGGGGATACCAAATCCCTCTCAATGGAATTCATGCGAAGCCTGCCCTGCGTGCAGCGTGTAGTCCGTGTACAGGAAGCCTACCGAGTGCTCGGAAGACATGGCCAGGAAGACTTCCCTCATCAGTTTGAATACAACGGAATCACATTCAATCAAACGAATCTCCATGTATTTGCTGGACTGTGCGCAGTGGATACTCCGGAGCATGTAGAACTCATGATGAAGGCGCTCAAGGAAAACGGGCAAGCCTGCACTCGAATGGGAGCCTACAAACCACGTACTAATCCCTATTCTTTCCAGGGACACGGAAAAAACTGTCTCCCCTATGTCTTTCAACTCGCGGGCAAATACGACATCCGAATCATTTGCATGGAAGTCACGCACGAATCGCATATCCTAGAGATTCATGAGGCTCTCGAGGCCACAGGGCATCCCACCGGCGTCATGCTGCAGATCGGTACGCGTAATACACAGAATTTTGAACTACTCAAGTGTGCTGGCCGTCAGGATAACTACCCCGTCCTGATCAAGAGAGGATTTGGAATCACATTAAATGAATCACTGAATGCGGCGGAATACCTGGCCAGTGAAGGGAATCGACGCGTGATCTTTGCACTGCGTGGAATGAAAACGAACCTGGGTGATCCACATCGAAATTTCGTTGACTTCTCGCATGTACCGGTCGTCCATCGACTCACTCGAATGCCTGTATGCATTGATCCATCCCACTCTGTCGGCAACAGGCAACGAAGCCCGGATGGATTATTGGATGTGATGCATGCTACAGCACAGGGCATTATCGCCGGAGCAAATATGGTACTTGTTGATTTCCATCCAAAACCTGCCAAGGCATTGGTGGATGGCCCCCAGGCACTGCGTCCAGATGAACTTCCGCTCTTTCTGGAAGATGTTCAGATTGCACGTGATGCCTATCTCAAACGTGTTGCGCTGGTTCAATCCAGACAAGAGGCCGCGTAACAGGCTTCGGCCCGCTCGATCAGTGCTTCGACCTCACTGAGTCCTTTGTGCCAGAATTCTGGATCTTGCAAGTCAACCCCCAAGCGGCCAACAAGGATATGTGGCCAATCGGATCCACCTGCCCTCATTAACTCAATGTATTGATCTGGAAATTCGTCAGGAGATTCGAGGTAGCGTTTATACAGGGCCAATACTAACAGCTCCCCGAATGCATATGCGTAGACATAGCCTGGTGTATGCAAAAAATGCGGGATATAACTCCACCAGCTACGATACTGCTCAGTGAGTACCACGCTATTGCCAAACATAGCTGATTGAGTAGACATCCAGTACTCTGCAAATTTATCCGACGATAATTCTCCCTCCTCACGCCTTGCGGTGTGGATCGCGTGCTCAAATCGATTCATGGCAACTTGGCGGAAGACGGTTGCCATGGTATCATCAATCTTGCTCACCAGAAGCGTCAGCACATTACGTGGATTAGGCTCTTCCGCCAACAAGCGCTGGAACGTAAGCATCTCCCCGAACACAGAGGCCGTCTCCGCCGTAGTTAACGGGGTAGAAGCCTGCAAGTAACCCTGTTCTCTTGAAAGGAACTGATGCACCCCATGCCCAAGCTCATGTGCTAGGGTTTGCACATCTCGTGCACGCCCGGTATAATTTAACAGCACGTAGGGATGTACACTGGGGACTGAGCCATGGCTGAATGCCCCACCCTGCTTGCCCACCTGTACGGGTGCATCGATCCACTTTTCTTCAAAAAACCGCTCGGCAACATCCGCCAGAAGTGTATGAAATCCCCGGTAACTCTCCAGGGTAATATGTCTGGCATTACTCCATGAATAGTGGGTGTCGCTCTCTCCGACAGGTGCATACCGGTCATAATCATAAAGTGGGTTGAGCCCCAGAATTTTAGCCTTAAGTTCATAAAAGCGAGCCACCAGGTCATAACGGCTCACTACCGCCTGCACCAGAGCTTCTGCTGTTTCATCGGCAATCTCATTGCCCAGGTTACGGGACTTGAGCCAGTGTGGCAACCCTCGCATACGGTCATTTGCAGCCTTGTCAGCCAGCAGTGTATTGAAGATGTACGTGAGCGTATGCTCATTCGAGGCGAGCCCTTTTGAAAAGCTGTCCGCAGCCTCTTTGCGTAGTCCCCGGTCGTGGGCATGAAGCTTTGTGAGCAAATGCTCCTGAGGAAGAACTTCTCCTCGAAGTGTAAAGCGCATTCTACTGGTTGTCTCAGTGAAGTAGCGCATCCAGGCAGATCTTCCGGTCACCTGCGTCTCTGCCAGAATCTTCTCCTCTGCCTCTGAGAGGGTGTAGTCCTTAAGAAGTCGTTCACATTCTAGAAAATGACGATATCCGGCAAGTTCGTCACCCTCCATCAATACCCGAGCCTGATCATCATCCACTCTCATCCACTCCAACCCAAAGAATAGCAGGTTCTTACTAATTTGCGTGGACAACTCACGAACATGCTGCAGAAGTGCGCCACGTACCGGATCATCCGTAGCCGTAACCCACGAGAGGTAGGCATAAGTCATTGCGCGACCAACCCGCTCTTGAATCAGCTCGTACTCCGTGATCGCCTCCTTCATCTGAATTACCTCCAGACTTGCTACCCTGCCCCTCCATGACTTGTTAAACCTTTCCGCGTCACTGGTTACATCAATCAGGTCTTTTCGTAAATCGGACTCACTCAGATAAAGATGAGTCAGATCCCAATGTACATTTTCAGCACCGGTCGTTTGAGAGTCCATTACACTGTGGAAATTAGCACTCGCGTAGAACCTTGATTGCTATAAATTGTTGTAATCTGATACCGTAACACAATCCAATACCTTGATGTCCTATCAGTCAATTGACTCCATTAATGATTTCGATGCGATCCTAAAACAGTCCGATTCGGAAACAGTCGCAGTCTTCAAGCATAGCTCCACTTGCGATCTCTCTGCTACGGCCAAGGATGAAATGGCAAACGTCAAGCTCCCCGTCTTTGAGCTTGTTGTTCAGACGGCACGCCCTCTGTCCAATCATATTGAGGCTCATTTTGGGATTCGACACGAATCGCCTCAAGTGATTTTAATCTCCCGAGGCGAGTCCATCTATAACGCGTCTCATCGGGCTGTGACTGCGGACAGTATCCACGCAGCTGCTGCACAGTAGTGGTCCAGGAGTCAGATGAGCCATTCTAAGCAATCTTGAGGTTCCCCGTCCGCTGGTTAGGGATAATGCTATATCGCTGGCCAGATTTATAGTCGCTTTACCCGGATTTAGGCTGAGAAATTCCGCAAATTTGTTCGTTATTTGAACAAATTCCTCGTGATCTTCTGGCGACTCTCTCATTCGAGTGATATTTCGCCAGACCCCGAAATATTCCGTATTGAATTTTAGCCATTTGGAGTCAGGATCATCCTCATTTTCTGGCTTCATCGCCTCAATGGGGCATTCAGGTTCACAGACTACACCATCGATGCATTCACCCTGCTACTGCTTCGACTTCTGCTGGATCATAGTTCAAAATCGGCCCTAACCAGCGCTCCACCTCACGCACCTGCATCCCTTTGCGGCGAGCATAGTCCTCAACCTGATCCCGATCAATCCGGCCAACGGCGAAATAAGTGCTTTCTGGATGCGCAATGTACAATCCAGAAACAGAGGCAGCGGGGATCATTGCACAGCTAGTGGTCAATTCCATCCCAATGCGATTCGCGTCAAGCAAGCGAAAAATCGTCTCCTTCTCCGTATGGTCGGGCTGGCAGGGATAACCCGGCGCCGGTCGAATACCAGAGTAAGCCTCTTTGATTAAGGCTTCATTGTCATAGTTTTCATCCGCCGCATATCCCCAAAGCTCCTTCCGGACACGCTCATGCATATACTCCGCCAGAGCTTCTGCAAATCGATCAGCAAGGGACTTGATCATGATCGCTGAATAGTCATCGGAATCGGCCTCAAACATTTTGGCAATCTGCTCCGCCTCGGTTCCGGAAGTGACCGCGAAGGCCCCAACATGATCACCCACCTCTGCAATGAAGTCAGACAGAGCAAAATTGGCTCGGCCATTGTCTTTTATCATTTGCTGACGAAGTGTAAAGAACGTTTCGCCAGTATTGAGCTTGATATCGTCACCGTCCCGGGAAGCCTCCCAAAAACCAACAACAGCTTTCGGCTTGAACCAACCCTGATCCATGATTTGTTGCAGCATCACCTGGGTATCGCGCCAAAGGTCACGCGCCGCTTTACCTTTCGTCTCGTGTTCCAGGATTTTTGGATATCGTCCAGCTAGGTTCCAGGTTACGAAATATGGGGTCCAGTCAATGTAGCGAGCGAGCTGTGACAGATCAAAGTCCTCAAAAACTTTGGTGCCTTTATAACTCGGGACTTGAGGAGCCGGAGTCTGCAGCTTGTGCGCGTGGCTACGTGCTACTTGAATCGAATAGCGTGGCTTTGGTGGACCACCCACTCGGCGGTCACGCATTCGCTGATACTTGGCCTTTATGGTCTCAACAAAAAGTGGGCGCTCATCATCGGAGAACAATGAGGAGACAGTCCCAATCGCACGGCTTGCATCGGTAACGTGAATAGATGGGCCATTGCTGCGGGCCGGGTCGATTTTCACGGCTGTATGCACTGGAGAGGTAGTTGCCCCTCCGATCAACAGAGGCTGTTTCATGCCAAGACGCTGCATTTCGCCTGCTACATAGACCATTTCGTCCAGACTTGGTGTGATGAGTCCAGAGAGACCAATAATATCAACCTGTTCTTCTTTGGCTTTGTTGAGAATATTCTCACACGGCACCATAACGCCCATATCAACAACCTCATAGCCGTTGCACGCAAGCACTACACCGACAATATTCTTCCCGATATCGTGTACATCACCTTTGACGGTGGCCATCAGGATTTTGCCATTCGAAGCGTCAACGACTCCTAGCTTTTCTTTATCGGCCTGCATGAACGGGTCGAGATAAGCTACAGCCGCTTTCATGACACGGGCAGACTTCACAACTTGCGGCAAGAACATTCTACCGGACCCAAACAGGTCACCCACCACGTTCATGCCATCCATGAGCGGGCCTTCAATAACATGCAACGGGCGGTCCGCCTCAGCTCTGGCCTCCTCCGTATCCTCGACAATAAATTCGGTGATTCCATTTACAAGTGCATATTCAAGCCGCTTCTCCACAGGGAGTTTGCGCCAAGACATATCTTTTTGTACCGACTTTCCTTTTTGACCACGGAACTGCTCGGCGTAATCAACGAGCGCCTCTGTCGCGCCCTCATTACGGTTGAGGATCACATCTTCGACCAGTTCTCGCAGTGTCGGTTCAATCTCGTCATAGATATCCAGTTGACCAGCATTCACAATTCCCATGTTCATCCCGGCAGGGATCGCGTGATACAAAAAGACGGAATGCATCGCCCGACGCACTGGCTCATTGCCACGGAAACTGAAGGATACATTCGAGAGCCCACCCGAGATATGACAGCCAAGGCATGTCCTACGGATGACCCGTGCTGCCTCAATAAAATCAACTGCATAATTATTGTGTTCTGGAATTCCCGTGGCAACGGCAAAAATGTTTGGGTCAAAAATTATGTCTTCGGCGGGGAAACCAACTTCTTCGGTAAGAATCTTGAATGCCCGCTGACAAATCTCAATCTTGCGTGATGCAGTGTCCGCCTGACCCACCTCATCAAACGCCATCACGATGACTGCTGCGCCGTAAGACAGACATGCATGTGCTCGCTCTCGAAACTGATCCTCTCCTTCCTTCAGTGAGATTGAATTGACCACGGCCTTGCCTTGGACACATTTGAGACCTGCCTCGATCACTTCCCACTTTGAGCTGTCAATCATGATTGGCACCCGGGCAATGTCGGGCTCGGCGGCAATCAGGTTGAGGAAGGTTTGCATGGCTTTGACACCATCAAGCATCCCCTCATCCATATTTACATCAATGATCTGTGCACCGCTTTCGACCTGCTGTCGTGCAACTTCTACGGCGGTCGCATAATCGCCACTCACGATCAGTCTCCGGAACTTGGCGGAACCGGTCACATTGGTCCGCTCACCAATGTTTACAAATGTCTGGGCAGCTGTACTCATTCCCTATCCGGGCCTTTGTTTGGCCAGAAGCCCTTGAGGTTATGATTATCAGGATTGGTCACCCTATTGGCCATAGATCCCCTTCTCCCTCAGTTTAATTCGCCAATTCAAAAGATTCCAAGCCCGCAAGTCGTAACGTATCCCTACTTCCGACTGGAATTCGTGGCTGCAAACCCTCTATTGCCTCCGCGATTGCACAAATATGCTCTGGAGTAGTGCCACAACATCCCCCGAGGATATTCACGATGCCATCCTGAGCCCATTTACCGACTTCGTCTGCGGTCTCCTGTGGTGACTCCTCATACTGTCCCATCTCGTTGGGCAGCCCAGCATTCGGATACGCGGCAACCCAGGTATCTGCAACACGGGACATAGCGGCAATATGCGGACGCATTAGATCGGCACCAAGTGCACAATTGAACCCCACCGCAAATGGTTTTACGTGGCGTATCGAATGCCAAAATGCTTCAACTGTTTGACCTGACAGGGTGCGCCCCGACCGGTCTGTAATAGTCCCGGAAATCCAAACCGGTAGCTTTTCAAGGCCTTCTGCCTCGAGATCAACGATCGCTTTGATTGCTGCCTTGCAGTTTAGTGTATCGGTGACCGTCTCGATCAAATAGAGATGTACTCCGCCTCTATTCAGAGCTTCGATTTGCTCACGATACGCTTGGTAGACCTGGTCAAATGTTACTTCCCGTGCGCCAGGATCATTGACATCTGCGCTCATGGAGAGCATCTTGTTCAGCGGCCCAATGGAGCCTGCGACGAAGCGTGGCTTCTGCGGCTCTTTTTTTGTCCACTTATCTGCCGATGCGCGGGCAAGTTTTGCACCTTGGTAATTGATATCAACGACTGACCGGAGATCAAGTGCGTAATCATCCTGTACGATCGTTGTCGCGGAGAAGGTATTCGTCTCTGAGATATCCGCCCCGGCCGCAAAATAGGCGTCATGCAATTCTGTCACATACTCTGGTCGTGTTAAGCATAGAATATCATTATTGCCCTTCATATGAACCGGGTATTCTTCCTCAGAGAACCGTGCCCCGCGATAATCCTCTTCTTCAAGCCCCATTCTTTGAAACATCGCACCCCAACAACCATCAAGTAGCAATATGCGCTGCTTGACAGCTAAGTAGAGCTGATCAATACGGCCTTGGCGATTGGTCATCAAACTTCGGCGACGGTTACATAAATGAGCATAGCGAAGCCTGTATCTATCCCTCGACTACGGCGCGAACGAATCCTGAAGAGCACTGCCGGAGCAGTGCATTGACAATCCGGTAATGAACAAGAACTTTCCATGGTCCTATTACACCACCGCCTGCGGCTTCAATCCAAGTAATCGACAGGTAGACAGTGCCAAGCTCGCGCGATTAAGCGTATAGAAATGAAACTCATTCACGCCTTGCTCTGATAGCTTGTGGCAGAGTTCGGCGGCTACATTCGCCGTGATGAATTCACACGTCACCGTATCTTCATCAGTCCCCTCGTAAAGCTCATGCAGCCAGTCTGGTAAATTGACCTGGCAGAGATCTGCAATACGTTTCATGCCTTTGAAGTTCGGTTGCAGCATGATCCCGGGTACAATCGGCATGGTAACCCCACCTGCCCGTGCACGGTCAAGAAAGGCAAAGTAGACCGCCGGCTCAAAGAAAAATTGTGTAATCGCGCGGTCAGCACCAGCATCCTGTTTGGCTCTTAAAAATGCGATATCCCGGTCCCAGCCTCGACTATGCGGATGTTGCTCTGGATAGCAGGAAACGCTGATTTCAAATCTGGCATCAGGCACAGCGTCATGTGCTCGAATCCCCTCAATCAATTCGATGCTATTGCGAAAACCACCTGGATGTTGCTCAAATTTTTCGCCGATGCCTTCGGGAGGATCGCCTCGCAGTGCCACCAGGTGACGTATGCCCGCTCGCCATAAATCGACTGCGACCTGTAAAACTTCTTCCTTGGTTGCGCTCACACAGGTCAGATGCGCGGCCGGCAAGAGCGGAGTGTCCTGTGCAATTTTGGTGACAATCCTTTGCGTTCGATTTCGTGTAGTGCCACCAGCTCCGTAGGTTACAGACACAAAACGCGGTGCCATTGGTGTCAGGCGTGCAACCGATTCCCAGAGCTTGGCCTCCATCTTGTCCGTTTTCGGTGGAAAGAACTCGAATGAGACGTTGGGAGCTGGTTTCGATTGCTGCTCCGCAGCGGCGAGTTGATTCACGCTGTAGCCTCCTGGTGGACTGGCATGCCAAGTCGCCGTCCAAATGAGAACGCTGATGCCCTGATCAAGTGAGGCGGGTGGGTCAAATTTCTTCACCTGTACGGAAAACCCGGCTGCTTCCGCCCATTGCAGCATATCGTCTTCGGAAATTCCAAGCCGATAGTGTCCCTGGGATTCACGTAAAAACTCGAGTTCATGCGGGGCAAAATCAACGACAAGAAGTTGCCCTCCCGGTTTGAGAATGCGTGCAGCCTCTGTGATTACATCCTCGGGTTTTTCGAGATAATGCAACACTTGATGCACGATAACAAAATCAGCACTATCGCTCTCGAAAGGGGTATGCGTGGCATCACCCTGACGAACGCGTGCGTTGCCTATCCCTGCTCGGCTGAGGTTTGCCCGTGCAACAGTTAGCATCTGATGGGCGAGATCAAGGCCTTCGGCCTCCTGTGTGTACGGGGACAGCAAAATCAGCATCCGCCCGGTACCGGTCCCAAGATCAATGACGCGCTCAAAGTGGTATGTCCCAATATGATCAAGGATGGCCTGCTCAATTGCTGCATCGGGATAATGCAGAGCCCGCAACCGGTCCCAGTCTTCGGCGATTTCTGAAAAGTAGGTCGCGGCTGATTTTGCACGAACTTTGCGAACCCGCTGCAGGGCTTTAAGGTCAGACGTAAATGGATCACTATCGGTCTCTAATTCAGCAAAGAGTCCCTGCAGTAGCCTTCCGGCCCAACCTTTATTTTGGATTCGATAGAATACCCAAGATCCCTCAGGCAGCCGTTCGACCAAGCCCGCCCGTGCCAATGTCTTTAGATGATGTGAGAGACGTGGTTGACTTTGATTGAGAATTTGTGCCAGTTCACCAACAGCAAGGTCGCCACAGCGCAGCAGCACAAGAATGCGTAGCCGGTTCGGCTCGCCAGCCGCCTTCATAGCACCAATAAGCAGCCTCTGACACACGTCCATCAGAACTCATTATAAATATTTGTTTATATAAACGCACCTTTTAATGAAAATGTTCAGAAATTGCAAAATTTAAATGTCTTCGGGTCGTCGAAAGGGGCTCATGCGGGGTCAGGTCCTAATGTGCATCCGATGAATCGCTGTGGTTTCAACTTTTACCTCGAAACGGGAAACCGTAGGTGGAAATGACTGCTTTTACAGGTTAGTCTACCAACCAAAGCAGTACTTCTATGGGTATCACTGAATATTCTTCCCTTCACGTCTAACCAACCCCAATAAACTCAAAGAGTGGACTCCCGTCGCACCACAGACATCGGGAATCTTTGGTCAATAGGGACTACCAGTTTTGTGCTCACCGAGCACTACAATACATTCGTGAATCTGGTAAGTGCAATCACAGAGGGGACCCACCCTGGAGCGCTCACATCTAATAGCAAGCGGGCAGGGATGCTCTTTCAGGAAAATGGCAATCACTACGCACTCTCAGTAGGAACACTGAGGCCCAAATTCTCGCGTACGACAGCCTTGATTGATTGGTACTCGTCGGGATTTTCTCTGAGCCAGTTCTTAGCATTATCACGTCCCTGACCAATTCGTGCATTTCCATAGCCATACCAGGAACCGCTTTTGGTAATAAGACCAATATTCACCGCTAGGTCAACCAATTCCCCGACAGATGAAATCCCCTCTCCGTAAATGATATCAAACTCAGCGTTACGGAACGGAGGAGCCACTTTGTTCTTGATCACTTTGACACGCGTTCGGTTACCTATCACTTCGGTCGCACTCTTGATTGCACCAATCCTACGAATATCTAACCTGACTGAACTGTAAAACTTTAGGGCTTTTCCACCTGGCGTCGTCTCAGGGTTTCCGAACATCACCCCAATTTTTTCACGTAACTGATTAATAAAAACCACAGCCACATTCGATCGGTTGATGATACCGGCCAACTTTCTTAGAGCTTGGCTCATAAGGCGAGCTTGCAAGCCAACGTGACTATCTCCCATATCCCCTTGAATTTCGGCTGCAGGCACCAGAGCCGCCACCGAGTCAACTACAATGAGATCAAGCGCACCACTGCGCACCAGGGTTTCGCAAATATTTAATGCCTGTTCTCCTGTGTCGGGCTGCGATATGAGTAGCTGGTCAATATCTACACCTAATTGCTCGGCATAGGATGGATCGAACGCATGCTCAGCATCAATAAATGCGCATTGTCCTCCCAACTTCTGTGCCTCGGCAAGGCAATGTGTGGCCAATGTAGTCTTGCCCGACGATTCAGGACCAAAGATCTCAACGATTCGTCCACGGGGTATGCCACCTACACCTAGCGCAGCATCCAAAGCTATAGATCCGGTTGGGATAGCTTCCACCTGTACGGGGGGAGAATCCCCCATCCTCATGATGGATCCTTTGCCATGTTGTTTCTCAATCTCTTTGATTGCGAGGTTGAGAGCCCGCATTTTAGGGTCTTCTTTTGCACTCATGATTACATTATTGCATTAGGCCGTTCAATGATACAACACTTTGACCAAGTTTTTTACCTCCTTCTGCCACTATTTTGTAACGCACTCTCGAAAAACCTTGATGTATCGAGACCTAGGCTCCCAGAGACGCATTTGGTGTTAGGTAGCTACTGCTTGTTTGGAGTCCCCATAACCAGGTATATCGGCGTAAAGTACGCAATTTCCATATGCACTGGTTAACTGGGTCAGGGCGGTTTTGAGGCGCTCTCCGTTGAAATGAAAAACGTAAATCATCGACGGATTCCTGAGGTGGTCATTACGCGAGACAAGCGGTTCTGACTCCAATCAACCAATCTTTTCTGGTTGGTTTGAGGGGAAATCAATATTACTACTGCGGTTGCTTCGTTTGCGCAATGACTGAAGTACTATATTCAGGGCAGCAACCACACTCTTCTGCTTATTGCGATCACGATCCTGGCCAAATTGATGCTTAACAGCCCATGCTTCGTGGGCGTCCGCATACCCAATCCAGACCAGACCAACAGGCTTTCCTGCTGTTCCTCCCGAAGGCCCAGCAATCCCTGTCACAGATAACCCTATATCACTGCCAAAGCAAGTGCGCACTCCTTCCGCCATTTGCACAGCAACCGGTTCACTCACGGCACCGAATTGATCCAATATATCGACATCCACATCCAAGTGGTGCTGCTTTACGAGATTTGAATAAGCAATCACGCCCCCCATAACATAATCAGAAGATCCTGGCACATCAGTTAACCGATCGAGTACCGAGCCACCGGTACAGCTCTCCGCGACGGCAATGGTCATTCCCTTATTCCTCAATAGACTTCCTAGAATACTTTCCAATGTATCGTCATCTTGGCCGAAGATGACTGACCCAAGTTTCGCTCTGATAAATTTTTCCGCAGCATCCAGACGCTCACCGGCATCATTCCCCCTGATTGTTAACCTGACACGAACGCTGTAAGCTCCAGGCAGATACGCAATCTGAAGATCTGGCTCCAATAAATGAGATATAGATTCGATCTTGCTTTGAAGAAGGGTCTCCCCTACTCCGGCAGTCTTGATTGTACGCTGAGCAATCTCTGCACGACCATCCATCTGCATGATTCGAGGGATTACATGATCAGAAAAAATAGCTTTCATCTCATGAGGAACCCCTGGAAGAAGAACCACCACACTCCCATTTGCTCCTCTGTGCCATAGACCGGGAGCTGTGCCCTTGGAATTTGGTAGTATCTCGAAACCACCTGGGACACTCGCAACTCGCTCCGAACCACTTGGTACAGAGCGTCCGAGGGATGCGAAGTGACGTTCAATTGCAGCCAAGATTGTGGGATCTACCGTGAGAGGGGAACCGGTAAATGCTGCAGCGGCCTCTCTCGTAAGGTCATCAGGAGTAGGGCCAAGGCCTCCAGTTACCAAAGTGAGATCACAGCGACGCACACCATCCTCGATCGCAGCTTTTATTGCTTCTTGATCGTCGGCAACTGTTAGCGAATACGAAACGGAAATCCCCAAACGAGTCAACTCTGCCGCAAGATAAGACGCATTGGTATCCACCACCTGCCCTACTAGAAGCTCATCTCCTACTGTTACAATACTTGCGATGAGCTGTGTCACCTCAACCTCTCAGTGTTTTAGCGTCCACGCTTGATAATCACTGCGCCACTCCAGAAGAGAATCCCGCAATTCGGAAGTTATATGCCCGGTCTCGAATGCAACTTTTAACAAGGCATCAAAATCAGACAGAGTCTCCAGCGGAGCCCCCTTCTTTTGGAATAATTCTGCCACTCCTTCCAGGTTGTATGTAAAGATCGCCAAGGTGACAACCGGCATTGAGCCAGTGGCTTTTTGTATAGCTTCGGCAGCCTGGATTGACGAGAGACCAGTAGCCACGAGGTCCTCAATCAACAAGACCTTGCTGGTTTCCGGTAGATAGCCTTCAATCTGATTCTGATGTCCATGGCCTTTGGGCTCCGGTCGAACATAGATTAGAGGCAAAGAAAGGCGCTCAGCTATCCATGCCGCGTGGGCAATACCAGCTGTTGCCACACCTGCAACGCGATCAAAATCATACTTTGAAGCCTTTTCGATAAACCCGTCCGTCAGCATTCGTCGGATCTTGGGATAGGAAAGCGTCAGGCGATTGTCGCAATAGAATGGAGACAGCATACCCGAAGACCAGACAAATGGCTTCCCTGAAGTAATTGCTATAGCCTTGATTCCGAGTAACTCTCGGGCCACTTCAAATGCAATTGACTCAGATTGATCACTCATTGGCAATAGTCACGTTTTTTAGATATATGCGAATATAAGACAGTGCACTCAGGCAAGTTACAACAACGACCATTATCATGAATCCATACATGACGTTCCCTTTTAGAAATGCCTCGGCAAGCGCCTGTGTTTCAGGGAGATACTGCAACGTCAGTGTCAACAGGAACAGACCTAAATACGTCATTTGCAGGGCTGTCTTGGCCTTAGCAAATCGAATGGTTGGCAATGATCCTCCCGCAGATTCAGCAGTCATTCGCAGTCCTGTCACCAGTGCATCCCGTATTACGATCAACCCAACCGCCCACCAGGGTACCTGCTGTGGGTGGAGCCAAGCTAGTGCAACAAAGCCTCCCAGAACAAAAATTTTGTCTGCTATTGGGTCAAGATGTCGCCCCAGTCGACTTTGATTCTTTAGCGCCCGTGCAACGTATCCATCCGCGAAATCCGAAACTGCCCCAAGAATAAAGAGCGTAAACGCAAGCGATGCAAATGAAAGAGTCTTCTGAAAAAGACAGAAAATCAGAAAAGGGGTTACTAGAATGCGAAATACCGTGATGGCATTCGGAATGAATCGCATGACATAACAATACAGGCAGAATCATTCTACCGTAACTATGACAGTGCGTTCATCGACTGACAGTTGCATAAATGTCCCATGATCTGCCATTCTGTCCGATGTGATCGGTCGGCAGGATTATTGCCCAATTAGTAATTGTCTTTTGAACATAACCTTTTAATAAAAAACCACAAGGGAAATATGAGTAAGATTATCGGAATCGACCTTGGTACAACGAACTCGGTTGTCTCGGTATTGGAAGGCGGTGAGCCTAAAGTGATTGAAAACGCGGAAGGCGGTCGTACAACCCCGTCCGTGGTCGCTTTTAAGAAAGACGGTGAGCGTCTCGCTGGTGGACCGGCCAAACGCCAGGCCGTGACGAACGCGGAGAACACCGTTTTCTCCATCAAGCGCTTTATGGGCCGCGCCTACGATGAGGTGCCCGGCGAACTTAAAACAGTTCCATACAAGGTTGAGAAAGGCGAGAACGGAACCGCGCGTGTACGTATTGACGACAAGCTGTACTCGCCCCAGGAAATTTCAGCGATGATTCTGCAGAAGCTTAAAAGCACTGCAGAAGACTATCTGGGAGAAAAAGTCACCGAGGCCGTGATTACAGTACCCGC
This sequence comes from Rhodothermaceae bacterium, assembly GCA_009838195.1. Classification (NCBI taxonomy): domain Bacteria; kingdom Pseudomonadati; phylum Rhodothermota; class Rhodothermia; order Rhodothermales; family Rhodothermaceae; species Rhodothermaceae bacterium. The sequence continues at coordinate 135,147 of VXSC01000008.1, forward strand.
CTACTATAACGATGCCCAGCGCAAAGCGACCAAAGAAGCAGGGAAAATTGCCGGCTTGGAGGTTCGCCGGATCATTAACGAGCCGACGGCAGCCGCACTTGCATATGGCCTGGGCAAACAGGATAAAGATCGTACAATCGCCGTCTATGACCTTGGTGGAGGCACCTACGACATCTCAATCTTGGACCTCGGCGGTGGCGTGTTTGAAGTAAAGTCAACCAACGGGGATACCCACCTTGGTGGTGATGACTTTGACCATAAACTGATTGATTACCTCGCGGACGAATTTCAAAAGTCTGAAGGTGTCGACTTGCGTGCCGACAAAATGGCATTGCAACGGTTGAAAGAAGCTGCCGAGAAAGCCAAAACAGAGCTTTCCAGTAGTAGCGAAACCTCCATCAATCTGCCATTCATTACTGCGACGGCGGACGGTCCCAAGCACCTGACCACCACACTGTCGAGAGCAAAATTTGAGCAGTTGATCGGTAACCTGGTGCAACGTACAGTTGCCCCAATGAAGCAAGCGCTCGAGGATGCCAAGCTTACGCGTGATCAGATTGATGAAGTCATCCTGGTTGGTGGTTCTACGAGAATTCCACTCGTACAAAAAACGGTAGAGGAGTTCTTTGGCAAGGCGCCAAATAAATCGGTCAACCCCGATGAGGTCGTGGCCATGGGTGCAGCAATTCAGGGTGGTGTATTGTCTCAGGACATTGACGATGTTCTGTTGCTTGATGTAACTCCGCTCAACCTGGGGATCGAAACCCTTGGTGGTGTCATGACTGCGCTGATTGAGTCAAACACCACAATCCCGACACGGAAACAGGAAATATTTTCAACTGCATCGGATAACCAGCCTTCCGTTGAGATCCATGTACTTCAGGGCAACCGGGACATGGCAGTCCATAACCGGACTATCGGCAAGTTTCATCTGGATGGTATTCCACCGGCAAGACGCGGAACTCCTCAAATCGAAGTTGCCTTCGATATTGATGCAGATGGCATCTTGAATGTGACCGCCAAGGACAAGGCGACAGGACGAGAGCAATCCATCCGGATTGAAGCATCCAGTGGACTTTCGGAGAGTGAGATTGAGCAAATGCGTCAGCAGGCAAAAGAGAATGCGGATGAAGACAAAAAACACCGGAAAGAGGTTGAGCTTCTTAACCAGGCAGACAGTCTGATCTACACCTCCAAGAATAACCTCTCGGAGTATGGGGAAAAACTCTCCGAAGACAAGAAGGCAAAGATCACCGGAGCCCTCGAGCGACTGGAGAGTCTGCACGAAGCCAAAAACTTCGATGAACTGGAAAGTGGTATTGAGCAGTTAAGTGAGGCTTGGGCTGCTGCCAGTGAGGAGATGTATGCAGCGCAGCAAGCTGCGGCGCAGGATGAAGCGGCTTCAGGGGAGCCGTCTGCAAACGGTCAGGCATCAGCAGACGATGTGATTGATGATGCTGATTTTGAGATCGTTGATGAGGAGGAGCCGGAAGGTAAATAATCTCCCACTCAATCAAGGTTAAACAGTCGCCGAGCGTTTGCGCAGGTAATCTCTGCCACCTCGGCAACTGTGCAACCTTTGACCTCCGCAACCTTTTGGGCAACCAATGCCGTCCAGGCTGGCTCATTCCGCTTTCCTCGATGCGGAACGGGAGACATATAAGGCGCATCGGTTTCCAGGACGATTTGGCTTAAGGGAATATCACGTATCATATCAGCCACACCTGAGTTCTTGAAGGTTACTGCGCCGCCGACTCCGATCAGAAAGCCCAATTCTGCCGCGGCTTCCGGGAGCCAATCCGGTCCGGTAAAGCAGTGAAAAATCCCTCGGGGACGGGCGTTGTCATTGGAAGGCAATTCACGCTCAAGTATCTGAACAGCATCACGATGCACCTGATCGCGATGCTGTTTATCTCTCAAGTGGATGATCAGTGGCAGATTTTTTTTCGCAGATAGCTGAATATGGCGGGCAAAGAATTCCGGCTGCCGCTCGTCGTAATACTTATCCCAGTAATAATCAAGCCCAGACTCCCCTACTGCAATCACATTCGGCTCATTGCATAAGCGGGTGATCTCATCAAAATCGTGATCCCCTGCCTCTGGAATGTGTGTTGGGTGAATGGCGGCCATCGCATAAATCCCTTCGTACCGTGCACACAGATCTAGCGCCTGATAGACCGATGGTACATCTACAGCAGGCAAAAGAATACGTTTTACTCCTGCCTCCTGTGCCCTCGATAGAACGACCTCCAGATCCTGCTGAAACCGATTATCGTAGAGATGTGCGTGCGTATCTATCAACATTGGAATCATTCTGAAAATTCACTCTCACTGATTGCGACGACGATGTTCTACGAAAACTAGCCCGAAGTTTGGTGACCTCACCGGAGGTTAAGCTGATCTGCGACAAGATCCCCAGCATGGAAGATTTCCAGCCTTTCAAGCGTGAAATTAGTGAATAAATATTCACCATCACGAATCCTTCACTTTCAAGATTTTTTTCGTATGTGGTGATGAAGGAAGCGGATCAATAAACGCTAACAATTTCACTCTCCAAGATCTGGACTACGGGCGCTAATTGCGTAAATTGGGAGCCATTTGGCTAAAACGATGCAATAACGCGGCTTACCATTTGCGACAAACAGGATGATACTCCTATCTTGTCCGTTGCACCGTAGAGTTGCGAACAACCTGGAGATTTAGAAGGGAATCACAGCATAGCGAACGGGTTTGCTATCTTCTCCAGTGCTTAACTTATGCCCATCAATAACCAAACTGATCAAAAATATGATCTGGACTAAACTGAGCAAACACACCGACTTGGGACTGCTCATCTTTCGGATAGGGTTCGGCTTTGGTATGCTGATCTTCCACGGCTGGGGTAAATTAGTGGGAGGCCCTGAAGCCTGGAATTCCGTCGGCCAATCTATGGAGAACTTTGGAATCGGCTTTGGGCATACCTTCTTTGGATTTATGGCTGCTTTTGCCGAGTCGATCGGAGCCATCTGTATCATTCTCGGGCTCTTCTATCGCCCCGCAGTCGCAATACTTGGATTCACTATGCTTGTCGCAACCCTGACACATGTCATCTCTGGGTCAGGTAGTCCAGCACATGCTTTCAAGAATTTCTTTGTCTGCGCAGGTAAGTTCCTGATTGGCCCAGGAAAATACAGCCTCGATCACAAGCTCTCTGGAAAAGTTGTGGGAGGTACCGCAATATTCGCGCTACTTTTTGTGGTGATCCCAGGTAGTGCCTTTGCACAGCACAGTACCGTCCATGATGAACTTACGATGCAAAGTGAAATTCTGGATTCGGAACGGAAATTTGCAGTCTACCTTCCACCCGATTACCACACAAGTGAACGTAGCTATCCAGCACTGTACTTATTGCATGGCGCCGGAGATGATCAGACCGGATGGATTCAGTTCGGCGAGGTCCGGCATATCGCAGACAAGGCCATTCGGGAAGGGAAGGCAACCCCTATGATCATCGTCATGCCGGATGCGAATACGGGAGTTCGAGGATATTTCAATGACGTGACCAACTCATGGCGCTATGAGGATTTCTTCTTTGAAGAACTGATCCCCCATGTAGAAGAGCGGTTTCGGATTAAACCCAAGAAACGCTATCGCGCCGTTGCTGGCCTCTCCATGGGCGGAGGAGGCTCATTTATTTATGCACTCCGCCGCCCCGAACTTTTTTCTTCTGCTGCCCCACTGAGCGCATGGGTTGGACCGAGTTCTGCTGAGGAATACAAGAGTACGATGGAGCGCTGGGGCAACGATCTGTCGGGCATCTCAGATGATGCAATTGAGGAATATGTCAAACGACACAATGCTGTCGAGTTGATCCGTACGTTACCAGAAGATGGGCTGCGGTCTGTTCGGTGGTTTATAGATTGCGGAGATGATGATTTTCTGTACGAAGGTAACTCGCTTGCGCATATTGAGCTGCGAAAACGTAGAATTCCACATGAGTTTCGTATTCGGGACGGTGGACACACATGGACCTACTGGCGTGACAGCCTTCCAGTTGTCCTTCACTTTGTCTCTCAAGCATTCCATCAGTACTGATTCAGTGCGACGGTTAGCTGACAAATGGTGATTTGGTCATCTGAAACTCCTCTTATTTCGGGCACAGCATCACTTAATCTGCTTATTGTGTCCCACTGAACAGACTTAAGAGCTCGGCAACGGTAATGTTGCCCATCTGTTGACTAAGTTTCGCATCGCGTATCGGGGCAATTGCCTCATCAAAGCGTCGCTTTTCGCTTTCTGAAAGATCAATAATGTGGACACCCGCCTCCTTTGCCATCCGCAAACCATTAGCACCTGAGCGAGCGAAGGCATCGGCTCCGGCCGTGGAGAGGGAGAGGTCCGCAACCTGATCTATCCATCCCTGTTCTTCTGGTGAAAGTGCTTCGTACACTCCCCGGTTCATTAACAGAGCGAATGGAAGTCCAGACAAAGGAAGCCAAGTCGTCAAGAAGTTAGCTGGCTCATGAAGCTGAAATGATTCAATTCCCGAAGGCGAAACCGCTACACCGTCGATGACGCCTGTTGTCAGACTCTGATGAAGGACCGTAGCGGACTGCATGATGGCACTGGCACCGAGAGCTTCAATGTATGGGATGGCGCTGCGAGTTGAGACCCGGATCTTTAGTCCATGCATGTCTTCAGGCGTCCGTACGGGTTTGTCGCGAGTAAGAAGCATCGGCGCATCATTGGACCAGAGTCCCAAAACCTTCGCTTCGTATTCCGCCTCCAAAATCGACCGGGCACGCTGCAAGGCCTCAGTGCATTCAATTGCGGTCTTGCAGACACCTGGAAAGCTGATGAGATCGGTCTTCGGGAAAAGATCAGCAGTATAGGCAGGGATGATAAGAGCAATATCGGATACCCCGCTGAGCAAAATTGAGTACTGCGCTGGTGCCGACGAGTTCAGCGCTCCTGCGGGGTACTGCCGAACAGTCAATTTTCCACCCGAAAACTTCTCCAGTTGCTGCGACAGTGGTGTAAACATGCCGTCATTTAGGACATGACCCGCCGACAAAAAATGCGCCAACGACAATTCTCTGATCTCAGATTTTTCTCCACATCCACCCGTAAATAGAAGCACAAGCACCAAAATAAACCTGCGTCTCATATCCGTTACTGTAAGTTTATTTAGAGCTGTCAGAGGGCGAAGCAGATACATGCAGAGTCAATATATCTATGTCATGAAACTGGCGATGTCTGACCGAGGTGGCCAAATGTCTCAGGAGACGAAGAGAGACATCGTGCTCCATTTGAGTTACCTCAACACGATCATCAATCCAGTCCAATTTATCCTGTAGATTCAGTTCGTCGCTACCATCCGCGCCGACCCTGAATTCCAGTATGGCTCCGTTATCTTTCTTGCTTGCCGTCAGACGTAGCACTCGCCGCTCAGCATTTCGAGTTGCATCTGTCTCACCCAATTCATCCCTTGACTGCAGAAGTGTAAGCAACGCCTCCTCAGTTGCAGCTTCCATCCGCTCTAGGATTGAAGTCAATCCTCGACGAACTACGAACTCCCGAAGAAACTCTTGGATCCGGGGTAGTTCATCCATATCAAGCTTTCCTCGGATTCGACTCTTCCGCCTTGAGACCAATGCGGTGAGCAGAAGTGCTACCAACCCGCCTGTAGTTAAACCATTACTTAAAATTCCGCCTGCTAACTCTGCAAGGTAATAGGAAGAAATCAAATCAAACTCAAACGCGATACCGACCCAAAAGGAGACACCGGCAATCAGACCATTCCGCGGATTGTCCTCCATACTCTTTACAACTTCTCGGAACCCAACCGCAAACAGGGTAGCCATGACCACGGTGATCGCAGCGGCTACAACCGACGGGGGAATTGCAAGGACGATCGCAAGTGCCTTGGGCAAGAAGGCCAGAATCAATAGGACCAATCCAGCCGTGGTCGCGGTAACTCGTGCAGCGACACCAGTGATTTCGACAGCCGCGACGGCCCCCGCATGAGGTGTATTGGGCATCGTTCCCAGGAGACCTGCCAACAGATTTCCAACTCCTTCCGCCGCTATGGAACGTTGTACCGCTCGATAATTTACCGCTTGGGTACGGCGCCGGGCTAAACGCTGAGCCGAGATCACAATGGCAATTGACTTGGTCGAACCGACCAATGCTACAAAGAGAAAAGCGGGCAATAAAGCCCAAAAAGCGGTGTCAAAACGAAGGTTCATTACAGGAGGAAATCCGGAGGGTATACCAATCCAGCCAGCATCAACTACACGTTCGACATCGTAGATTCCAAAGTATCCACCGACTAGAGAACCGACAACGATACCGGCAGCCGGTGCCCATAGGCGCATGATCCCGCGCCCCCTGAGTGCCATGATCAAGATGACGCAAATCGTGACGCCTGCACTCAGTGTCCCCACGTATGTAGGAGCTCCCGATGGCACCTCGTTAAGCATGTTGAAGAGGATCGGCATCACAGTGACGGGAAGGAGCATGATCATGGTTCCCGTGATGACAGGGGTGAGAATTCTGTGCAACAACGAGAGACGCATAGACAGCACTACCTGGGCAAGGGCCGTAACGACGACCAATGTGGCGAGCAGCCCCGCCCCACCCCGTAACAGAGCATCTGCACAAACGGCGATAAAAATCGCCGAACTCACATGGGTCAAAGCATGTCCCGAACCAATTTGACCAACCCGCTTACTCTGCAGGATCGCGGAAATACCACACGCCAAAACCGAGGCAAACACTGCCCAGGAGATGAGTTCCTCGGCACCTCCCGCTCGAAACACAATTGTTGGCAACAACACCACTCCGTTGATGGCCAGAGCAACAAGCTGCAAGCCGAGCCCCAAGGCGAGTGTCTTTGGAATCTGGTCGTCAGCTTCATAGTATAGCTTCCCCTCAGATCCAAGGTTCGAGCGCTTAACGCGAACTCCTTTATTAGTCAAAATTGATGGATTCTTTACCTTCATCCATACATGGCGTTCGGCAAAAAGGTCGCAAGTCGGGGCATCAGTGCAATCAGAATCAACGCCACGCCCATCGCGAGCCAGAATGGAATGATACCGCGAAACATCGTGTTTACTGGCACATCGGGGGCTACGCCCTTTACCACGAAGATATTCAATCCAACTGGAGGCGATATCAAGCCCATTTCAAGTGTAATGACGATCATGATACCAAACCAAATCATATCAACTCCTAAGGACTCGAGAATCGGTTGAACTAGGGGAACAGTCAGCACGAGCATGGCAAAACCGTCAAGAAAGGTACCCAATACAACGAACATTAAAAGAACTATTGCAGCTACCTGAGCACCCGAAAAACCCTGTTCTCCAACCCACTCAGATGCGACGAATGCGATTCCAGTGAATCCGAGGAAAACCTTGAAAACAAACGCGCCTAACAGAACGAGGAAGGCTATACCGCTCGCCTTGAGCGTTGCACGGACTGTTTCGGCCATAGTCTTCCTGTTCAACCTGCGCCGCACTATTGCAGCGACCAATGTAAGTAGCGCTCCTACCCCCGCCGCTTCGACGGCTGAAAAGATGCCGGCATAAATACCACCGATGGTCACGATGATGATACAGAGGATCCAAAATGCTCTCGCAGTAATCCTAAGGCTTTCCCGCCATGGAATCGATACCCTGACCTGAGGAGCTTTATGCGGATTGAATTGCACGACGATCCGGACTACGAAAACAAACAAGAGTGTTAGCAGAATTCCAGGTATTACCCCGGCCATGAATAGACGTCCGATACTTTCTTCGGTAATGATCCCATAGATGACCAGTCCTGCGGACGGTGGGATCAGTATGCCGAGTGTTCCCCCGGCAGCAATGGCACCGGTAGCCAACGAGTCATCGTACTTGTACCGTTGCATCTCTGGAAGAGAAACGCGACCCATAGTCATTGCAGCTGCTAAGGACGACCCCGAAAGGGCCGAGAATCCTGCACACGCAATGATTGAAGCCGACGCAAGACTGCCTCGGAAACGTCCAAACCATGTATGGGCAGCTCGGTAGATATCTTGGCTCATCCCAGAGACCGCAGCCAGATTCCCCATTAATATGAACAGTGGGAGTATCGTAAGAGGGTATCGAGAAGCGACCGCGAATATTTCTCCAGCTACGACTGGCACCGCGGCGGTAGGACGAATCAGGATGATTCCTGCGGCTCCCACGATCAGCATTGCCAGCCCTGCAGGCACACGAATGAAAAGCAGGACGAGCAGTGCACCAAAAGCTACTAGGGCAATTCCCGTGCCGTCAATCATTCGGGTGGTTCATTAGGATCCTCTGTATTCCATGAAGCAAGCCCAAGGACCGCTTGGGATGTGAGCAACAATCCGTAAACTGCAAGCGATGCTCCCAAAATAAAATAGAATGGTGCGTGAGGGATTGAAACGCTGCTGGTCGCAGCACCACAGGGAAGGCCGCAACTCCCATGGGAAAACAGGGCAAACGCAGCCATTGCCGTCACTCCAACGCCAAGAAGACGAGCAATCAAATCTGTGACTCTAGTGATCGGCCGGCCCCAAATACGTGCGATCAAATTCACACAAACGTGAGCCCCCTCCCCTGCACCATAAGCGATCGCCGCCGACACCACGACCGTAAGTGACATCGTGGAAAGATCCTCAGCCCAGATGAGTGAATCATTCAGAATGTAGCGCCAGAAGACTTCGGCCACCGTGACTCCCAAAAGCACCGTAAGCGCTGCACCGCCGACAATCCCGAAGCCTGTAATCAAAAGCCGGCAATACCCCTCCAATCGCGTGATACTGGAAATGTGGTTTTCGAAAATTCTCATGTTTCCTATCGTAATGATTCGGCCGACACCTTATCTCGAGACATACCTGATTTCCACTATTGCTACCAAGTACGGCGACACTGAGCCAATAACCGAGTAACAAATCAGGAACGCTTTCGTCTGCCCGGGAAAACCAACCTTGACTTGCATCCTAGTTCGTTCAAACAAGTGAGTCAACCACCATCGATTTACCTCAGCTTCTCCAAATTCAGGTAACTATTACCTGAGCATCAAGATAAAACTGGTTCAGAGTATATAACCGGCTTACATGCCTCCATATGCTTCATTAAAAAGGCGTTGATATAATATACATTCGCGTTGTTGAATATTATCCGATGCTGTCAACCTTGGAAGAAGCAAGTTCAATCAGGCCGGATTCCGACTCGCCACTGAGGTAATTGAACCGAATATCACAAAATAGAGATCACCTGATTGGCATCTCTCCACACCGTCCGTTTAGGGTTCTGGGACGCATTATTTGGAACCTTTCAAACTACTGAGACTACCTTTTCAAGGTGTTTGCCTCCACAAATTGAGGCTGTTGAATAAAAGCGTTCAAACTTCGGAGGAGGATTTTTCAAGGGTCATGATGGATGATTGCGAAGATTTTGGGGTGATTCCACCGTCACCCCTGCCTGAACCTGGTGTTTCAGGCAGGCAAATATTCCCGTTCTTCCCCTAAGTTTAACCGGGGGACATAGCGATCCTCGGGAATCGTTTCAAATTGTGTGCGATCGCCTCCATCACATGCTCTGCATGCACCTTCTGCAGTCCTTTCAGTTGCGTACTCCCTGAGTCAAACCATCGCTTCAGGCTCCCAAAGGTCCGTTCCACGACCCAGCGCTTGCGGCTGATCTCGCGGTTCTGCGCCGCTTGAACAGCCGTCATCGGACGATTCCGATAGCCCTTGTGCATGATCCGAGATCGACTCCCACAGGCCACCAAAAATTCATCATTCGCCTTGCTTTTGTACCCCTTGTCCGCCAAGACTTCCTGGCGGTGTGGCGTATCAACCTTCTGGATCAAGGGCACCAAGCCCCTACTGTCATGCTCATTGGCCGGGGTCGTATGCACGGCCAGAATCATGCCCGCCTCGTCCGTTGCTACATGCTTCTTATACCCGTAGATGATCTTGTTGCGCTTTCTCACCCACCGACCGTCATGATCTGCATTCGGATGGGTCTGTTGCTTGGTCGCATGATAAACCACCTCATCTCGAACCTCCTCCGGGTCGCGCTCGGTCCGATCCTCCGCCACGGCCATGCGACCACCTCCCTTCGGAGAATACGGGCTCTCGGTCAGACTCGTATCCACTATCGCCCCCACCGTGACCGCCATCCCACGTGCACGCAATTGATCGTTGACCGTCTCCAGTAAACGATCCCAGGCTCCCACCGAAACCAATCGCGTGCGAAAACGACTGATCGTGCTGTGGTCCGGTACCGTATCCTCGATCGCTAACCCACAAAAATGCCGCGCAGACAACGTGTCCCACACGTATAACTCCAGCTCCCGATCCGATAACTTGTGCCATTGGCCGACCAAGAGCATCTTGAACAACAACAGCGGACCGTATGCCTTCTGGCCACGGACACGCTTCCCCACAGGGTAATCCTCCACCAGCTGATGACGCATCGTCTCCCAGTTCATCACCTTGTTTAATTCCACATAAAACGACCGCCTCGCGGCCGCTGCATCTATATAATGTTGACCAAAACTCATCTGGACGGTATGGGGCTTGAAATGACCGGACATACCCAAATCTACAAACTCAAATCACACAAACTCAACAATATTCGGTAGTTTTGTGCAACAGTCTCAAATTATGTTTCAGTATTATCTTGCCGAGACTCATGATTGAATATTCCCAAAGAATCTCCATAATCTAGTCTGGACATTTTTCGTGCAAACTCATGATGAATAAACTATACACGCCTGTACTGATATTGCTTCTGTCAACAAGCCTCGCCTCAGCACAGTCGGTTATTTCCGGTCGCGTTTCTAACGAGGATGGGGAAGCATTGAGTGGTGCCAACATTTTGATTGAATCGCTTGAGATTGGTACATCTACAGATTTCGAGGGAAACTACAGTCTTCAGGTTCCATCAACTCACTTGGGACAGATACTGATACTGACAGCTCGATTTGTTGGCTACAGGAATCAAACCCGCGAAATCACCGTGGAGGGGGATACAATGACTGTGGACTTTGTACTGAGAACCGATCTTCTTCAACTTGATGATCTGGTGGTCATGTCCCGAAATAGGGAAGAATTACTCCAGGATGTTCCGTTGGCGATTTCAGCTTTCTCAGGTAGGGATTTAGAGTCTCGGCAGATCGAGACGACCGATCGCCTTGGTCAGATCATCCCCAACCTTATCTACAATCATTCTGGTGCTCTCGCAGGGACAAAATCCGCGGCACAAATCTACATCCGGGGCGTAGGGCAGCGTGACTATCTGCCAGTGACAGATCCTGGCGTCGCGCTTTATGTGGATGGAATATACATGCCGCGTACCGTGGGCGCAATACTGGACCTTGTTGATTTGGAGCGTGTCGAGGTATTGCGCGGGCCGCAGGGAACTCTTTTCGGGCGCAATGCTGTGGGCGGTGCCATATCCGTACACTCCAGAAGGCCCGATGCGGAAGCCCAAAAAAGCATCCGAGCGCAGTTTGGTGATGATCGCATGATCAATCTGACCGCGTCGGCAAACGGTGCACTGAAAGATGGACTATTTGGAGGTATCGTCCTAGCCCTCAGAAACCGGGAAGGATACGTGAAACGTGTCCACGATGGACTGGATATGGGAAACGACAACTTACTTGCAGCCCGTAGCACAATCATGTGGCATCCATCAGAAACCTTGGAGATCTTTGCTACCGGCGACTATTCTCGCAGACGAGAGAATGGAGCCCCAACCGTGAATGGTGGCGTGAATGATAAGCAAGCATTTGCGACAATGGGCAATGTCGCTTTGCCCGGCTGCACCGCGATCAGGATCAATCCCAACTTCCCCGAGAGCGGACCGCCAACATTCCCTCCACCAGGAAATGGTGCAAACGGAGCTGAAGGCTGCTATGGGCCCGACAGCTTTGCCGGAGAATATGTCTCGGAAGGCACTTTCCCTGTTTTTTCCGACATTGACGCTTGGGGGGCCAGTGCTCAAATCTCTTGGTCAATTGGCAAGCAAATTACGTTACTGTCTCTTACCGGCTACAGGGGGTTAGACATGGTAATTTCCCGTGATGCCGATAATACGCCAGCGAATATCTTACAGAATGAGAATGTAGTTAAATCCAGCCAACTCAGCCAGGAAATACGACTTAGTGGTGTTGGCCTTAATAATCGTATGCACTGGCAAACTGGTCTTTATCTTGCCGACGAGGTAGGGTTTTCGCGGACTTCGCTAGTGCTTCCAACTGGCTCATTTGACAGTAACTGGGATCTGGGCTACACCTCAATCGCAGGGTTTGCTCAGGCTACAACCAACCTGATTGCTGGACTTTCTCTGACAGCCGGCGCACGCTACACAAGAGACTATAAGAGCGTGTTACCAGATGTATTCGCGCTAGGTGATGCATCGCAAGGCAGACGAAGTATCCATGCCCCCACATGGCCGTTACTAAAGGGAATCTATCGTCCAATTACCGGGGCCATGAATCCTGGAGATCGTATGCTTCCGAACAGAAAGTTTACCAGGGATTTTGATGCGCTGACCGCCATGGCGAATCTTGCATATAAGTTTAGTGACAACATGATGGCCTATGTCAGCTTCACGGAGGGGTTTAAGAGCGGCGGCTTCGATGCTCGGGTCCCTACTCCCCCACCCGGCTTTGAGGCTAATTCCCCCGATGCAATGCCGACCGACTATGAGCCTGAAACACTGGACAGTTATGAAGTAGGCATTAAGTCAAATACGAGCGATGGACGTCTCAAACTGAACTTGACCCTTTTCCGCGCCGAATACGAGGATGTACAGGTCATAATCCGCCAGTCAATCAACCCCATCACGGTTAACGGAGGCTCAGCCGATCTGCAGGGTATAGAATTGGAAGGAGCTTGGGCGCCTGTTGGCGGATGGACTCTCGTGGCTAATCTGGGGTTTCTGGATGCGGAGTACGATGAACTGAGCACTGACGTTCTCGAAAGTAATACTCCAGTTCTTCCGGGTTCCAGGCTACCTAAAACTCCGCGCGCCACTCATTCGCTTGAAATTGGACGAACGCTTGATATCCGAAATCTGACGGTTGTCCCCAAGATCAACTGGACCTACATGGCATCTCAATACCACGATGCCGTAAATACCCCCCAGCTATTTCAGGAAGGATATCACCTGCTAAACGCTTCAATTAGTTTTGCAACTGCAGACGGAAAATGGGAGGTGGTGTCCGCATTCCGTAATCTCACGGACGAACGCTATCTATTAACAGGAACCTCTGCCTGGGGCACGGCAGCAGCCTACATTGAGCACGTATACGGAAGACCGTTTGAATGGTCTATATCTGCGAAGAGACTGTGGTAGAAGTGTGATTGACGACCGTCTGGAATCGCGGCACTTGACCGACCGCATGACGAATTCCGCGATGTATCACGCCCGAGGGAACACGCAAGATTCATTTCACTCGCCACGTAGTCATAAATGATCAAAAACGCTTGTAAAACAAAAGATTCCCCAGTGATCTTTTGGACTCCATTATGTATTATTCAGCACAAAATGAGCAGGTTAGGTTCTACCCAATTGATTAATTTTGGGGGCGATTGTCCAGTGGCTCCATTAGCTTACTCTGAGAAGTGGCGTGATCATAGGTGATGCGTAGAATCTTTTTTCACATCGGCAACAGAATCCAAATGCGTTCTCCAAAATTGTACTCACTGTTGTGGGCTGCAATGATCGGAAATGCCCTATTCCAGCTTTCACCGATGCAAACCTGGGCACAATCCCCTGAAACAGATCTCCCGCCTCTGATCCTTTCAAGATTGACAGGCCCGATCGAAGTGGATGGATTTGTAAACGATCCAGCCTGGGAAGAGGTGGATTCTCTGCCCTTAGTTATGTACAGTCCTGTATTTATGGGCAACATGTCTGAAAGAACAAATATTCGTGTCGCCTATGACGATAAGTACATGTATCTGGGAGCAGTGCTGTACGATAGTGATCCAGATGGAATTCGGGCAAATTCAATGTACCGAGATCGGTACAGTGGAGATGATACGGTTGCGCTCATCCTCGACACGTTTAATGACCGCCAGAATGGCCTGTGGTTCACCACCACCCCCAATAATGTTCGGATTGATATGGCCATTTCGAACGATCTGGACTCAGGTGGGCGCAGTCCGTTTGGCACAGTAATCAATATGAGCTGGGATACGTTCTGGGATTCGGCTACCCAGAGAACAGACTATGGATGGTCTGTAGAAATGCGAATCCCCTTTACAAGCTTGGGATTCCAATCCGTTGATGGCCTAGTGGAAATGGGCATGTCCGTAACTCGTCGTATTTCCAGAAAAAATGAAATCCACGAATTCCCGGCAACTCCTCCAAATTGGGATCGAGGATACGCGAAACCAAGCAGGTTTCGTAGAATCCATCTGCGTGACGTCGATGTAGGGCGCCCACTCTATATCACTCCATATGTGGCCAGCGGGATGGAAAAGTATTCGACGCTCTCAGATGATGAGACTCGGTATGATCAACCATCAAACTGGACCGGGGATGTCGGTGGAGACGTGAAATACAATCTCACCAATAACCTGACACTTGATTTAACCGTGAATACAGACTTTGCCCAGGTTGAAGCCGACGACCAGCAGGTCAACCTCACACGCTTTTCACTTTTTTTCCCGGAAAAGCGTCGGTTTTTCCAGGAACGCTCAGGCATCTTTGAGTACCGAACCGTAGGACGATCCGATAGACTTTTCAATACTCGTCAAATCGGTCTCTACGAAGGTGAAACCGTGCCCATTTATGGGGGAGCTCGTCTAGTCGGCCGCGTTGGTGAATGGGACATCGGAGTGATCAACATGCAAGCAGCCGCCGCTCATGGAAATCCTTCGGAAAACTTTGGAATCTATCGTTTGCGCAAGCAAGTCTTTAATCCCAACTCTTATGCTGGAGGTATTGCCACCACGCGCCTTGGCTCAAAAGGAAACCGAAATATTGTATATGGGCTTGATTCACAGATCAAAGTTGGAGCCAACGAATATCTGGATCTGAAATGGGCACAAACCTTTGATGAAGGTTCCTCCCGTAACGATCCAAGAGCCAATGGCTTTGCCCGGATACAAATTCAACGGCGTACCGAGGTTGGATTCTCATATCGTCTGTCTACCGCTTGGGGAGGGACAGAATTTGAACCTGGTGTTGGGTTTGTTTCGCGAACCGGTTTTGTTCAACCGTTCATTCTGGCTGGATACGGTTGGTTTGCCAGCGAGCGCTCCAAGATTCAATTCGTTCGTCCACAAGTTTTATTTGTACAATTTCTGCGCGACTCAGATGGAAGCCTTGAAACCCAAATCGCTTGGCTTGACTGGTCTCTAGATATGAAATCAGGTGATTCTCATACGTTTCAGCTAGAAGTACAAAAAGATAACCTTACCGAACCGGCGGAACTTCCAGAAGACACAGAAATTCCCGCAGGTAGATATACTTTTTACGGCTTCAATTGGGACTACATGATGCGCTTTGGCCGACTCTGGCGCATCAATGCATCCACAGAATTCGGACAATTCTACGACGGCTCCAACATTCAAATTGAGTTAGAACCCACTTGGAATCTGTCCCGATACTTGGAGTTTGGGGGAACATATCAATTCAATCGTGTGCGTTTCCCTGACCGAGACCAAGAATTTTTTGTCCATCTCGCTCGAATTCGGACACAGATCAGTTTTTCTACAGCGGCCAGCATCAGTGCTTTTCTGCAGTACAGTACCGCGGCAGATGTGGTTTCTGCAAATGTACGCTTTCGGTACAACTTCCGTGAAGGGAATGATCTCTGGCTCGTATACAATGAAGGACGTAACACCGACCGGATGGGAGAGAATCCTGTCCTCCCAGTTCTAGATTCTAGAACACTATTCCTAAAGTATACCTACACATTCATCCGCTAACAAAACGACCCGGAATTCATCGCCCATGCAGTATTATGGTCTCGTAATGATGCTAATCTGCACCATAACCCTGAACCATAATCGGTAGCGGCTCAGAATCGTTGGAGTACTCCCCTTCCAGAAGGATATGAAGAAGAACTGGATGAATGGCTGTGCAGTACCTTCCAATTATAATCCCACCAATAATACTTGTATCCTATTGAAATTGAGGATATTAGTGCGTATGTTTCTTTTGCTGTTGCAGTTATAACCATTCAAGAGATAAACCTCATGATTCGTTCAATTTGCTCGTTTGCAGTTGTTGCCGTCCTTTTCGGGTTTGCAGCCCCGACAATTGCACCTTCAGGTTCAATCGGTACAGGACCTGGTCAGATCAGCCCACGCAAGGCATATGCACAGGGCAAGTCGTTAACCTTCAAAGTACTGGCTTGCAAGGGATGCCCCATCCAAAAGTCTGAACTAGATCGCGACCGAGCAATGAGCTTGGCCGCCAGCCTGGAGGCAGTTTACGCGGAGGAGGAAACTGGATCGCCCGATGACGAGGTGGTTAAAGGGTTGTGCGGACCAGATTCGGATGAGGATGATTGCGGCATCCGTATGGAGGTCGTACATTATTTTCTGACCCGTCGCTATAAGCTACAAACGCCCGTCCGTGGGATACAAAACGATGTCATTGATGAAGAGTGAGAAAAATGGACGGACCGGATTCGCTCTCCGCAGGCTGATACTGCCTGCTCTCTTGAGCATAGCGGTTTGGTATCCGTCACAGACGGCCCTGGCCCAAGGTACGCCGTGGATTGCAGAACCCCGTACCGGTAGTGTCAGTGTCTCGTACTATAATCAGAATGCCGAAGAATTCTACCGGGGTACAGAAACCGTTAAAGGGCCTTTGGAAGCTACAGGAGCAAATCTGGGACAGAGCACAGTGTGGATCCATGCCAACTATGCAATTAATGATGCGATTGCCGTGGATCTGCAGACAGCCTGGGCAAAAAGTAATGTAGATGGTGCGGTCGGTCCGTCTGGTGGTGAAGAAAGTTACAGTGGGTTATTCGATACCAATCTTTCTGTAACTTGGCGCTTTATCGATGAATTGGTCAGCAATGCACCAAGTGTTGCGGCACGTGTTGGAGTAACAATTCCTGGTGGCTACGACACAGGTTATATCAACTCGCTCGGAGATGGCGCCAGTGGATTTGAGGGTTCATTGATTGTCGGCAAATTCTGGAATATCGCAGGCGCATCAGCAGAATTTGGCTACCGACACAGAGGGTCTACTTCGGTCAACTCCAATGCAGTCGGCGCTGGCCAAGGTGGGGATATTGATGTTCCTTCGGAGATCTTCATGAACCTGTGGGTCTTTGTTCCCGTCGGCAATCGTGTGAGAGTAGGAGGAAATTACCGCATGGTGAATGCCACATCCGGCATTGATATCGGTGGATCTGGTTTTTCGCCGAGCCGATTTCCCGGCTTGGAAGAAGATAGCCAGATTCTTGGCGGCCAGTTATTTGCCGATCTGTTTGGCAGCACGAGCGCACATGCTTTTTTCGGTAAGATCGTTGGAGGTCGTAATACGGCAAAGTCTACCGTGTTCGGTATCGGCCTCAGCGTGGGTTTGGGTGGTGGCTTCGGTGGTAGTCTGTAATCACACTTAGCTAAGCTTCGGACCTCTGTCTAACAGAATATGGCTGTTTTGGCCAAGCCTGCAGCATTGCCTTTGACCAATGAACTGATAAAAGGTCTGTTTGAATGCAATCGAAAACCATAAAACGAAAACAGGATGCTAGGGGCTCTTTTTCCCGTCGATTCGGGACTGGAGTTTTTGGGCTATTGATACTTATTGTCCCCTTCTCTTATGGTCAAGCTACAGATAGTATTTGGGAGAAATTCGATTCTTCGAATACTACCACAATTGACCACTCCGACTGGCAGGCAATCCTAGATACATACTTGGTCACGGACGACCCATCCGGTATACATCTATTTGACTATCAGGCACTCCAAGAAAACACAGCAGATCGACAGCGTCTCAATCAATACCTTGAGCAGCTTCAAGAGCTGGACCCTCGCCAATATGTACGGGACGTTCAGATGGCCTATTGGATCAATCTCTACAATGCGGTGACCATACGTGTCGTTGTGGATGCCTACCCTGTTGAATCAATTATGCAGATTAACAATGAAGAAAAACCCAATTCCGGGCCATGGAAAGACATTCATGCAACTGTAGCTGGAATTCCCCTAACGCTGGATAATATTGAACACGATATCCTGCGCCCGATCTGGCAAGACAACCGGATTCACTATGCCGTCAATTGCGCCAGTTTGGGTTGTCCGAACCTGGCATCCCAAGCATTCACGGCTGCCAACTTGGAACAACTCTTGGATGAAAATGCGAAAGAATTTGTGAATCATCTGCGTGCAGTGGAACTCTTGGATGAAGCGTTCGGGGTCACCTCAAGTCTGTATTTTTGGTATATGGAAGATTTTGGCGACTCTGAGGCTGGGGTACTGGCGCACCTACAGAAGTATGCAGATGAAGACTTGGCGGAGCAGTTGAAAGGCTTTGAGGGATCATTAGATCATGAGTACGATTGGCGCCTTAATGTAACGAGTATCCAATAGGTTAGCCTACTTCAATGATTTTTGCACTGCTTTCAAAGAATTCACATCCGCACTGCCCCCTCATCTGGGAGAAGGGTGGATCTTCTGGATCTCCACCTGAATATGTCGTAGGACAACGCCAACAGGATCACTCCATACTCAAAAGGTCGTACCCAATCTGGATGTGCGAAGGGATGCATCTCCATGTTATCCAGATTCAGCCCTGTGATATACGATAACAGTACTGCGACCGATGCCGTCCACGCCCATGCACTTGGACGGATCGCTGCAAAGGGAAGCAGCCACAACAGGTACCAGGAATTGACAACTGGCCAGAGTGCGAATAGCCCACCATAAATCCAGTCGCCCCGTACAATTGTGCCAAGAGTACTCCGCCTGTAGACCGAGTAGTAAATCCCTATCGCGATTGCAAGTACAAGCCCACATACGATCCGAGCCGTCGCGTTGGGCACCCAAGGCTTTAACAAACTAAATAAGGCCGCATTGAATTCCCATTCGCGGGTGAATACAAGTAATGTCTCCAAATCTGTACTCCCCTGCAAAACGAAAGGCAAGTAGATCAGCGCCAGTGTTCCGAGAAAGATCCCCCATACACGTAAACGTGCACGCACTAGAATAAACGGGACGACAAGCAATGCAAGAACTTTAGCCCCCACAGCCAAAGCCAAAAAGATGGCCGCACCGTAAATCCTGTCTCTTCGAACCAGCACTATCGCGGCAAGAACAAGAAATACGGCAACTCCGTCAGGATGGGCGGTAAAAGCAATTTCCTTGATCACCAATGGACTCCACGCATAGAGCAGTACTGCCGGTGCAGGTGCCAATCGAAGAAGTAGACCTATGGTCATCAGGTCGAAAAGAATCATTAATGCCTGCAATGCAGTGACACTGCCAGGAGCAAGTCCGTATCCCCCCAAAAAGACAAGTTGCGTTACCGGCCCGTAGATCGTCGGCAATTCAGGGTAGTTGATGCCATCCAGAATACGCTGGAACCGGTCAGGTATGCTCATATCCTGGAAAAAAGCTTCAGGAGGCAAACCGTAAGGGGTACCGTCCTGAATGAAGCGAAAAGCATCCCATAAGTATCTGTAGAAGTCGTCCTCATAGAAGGGACCACCAATCAGCCCGCAGATACGAAATATGATTGACCAGCCGATGAGCCGAGTCACAGGTAATTTTTGATCAGGATTGCGACGGTAATGGTCATAGAGAATGAAGGTGGCTGCCGCAACACAAATAGAGAGTCCCAGAAATAGATGGAGAGAGGGGGCTCCCGAAGTTCGAGTGATCCAGGAGAGTAATCCATAGACCAGTAGGCATGCCAAACCCGTCAGATCAATCGGAGAAATAATTCGCATCAATCTCTGCATGGGAAAGAAAGGCAGCCAGTAAGACGTTCCAGATTAAACTTGAAAAAGGGACATGTTGTAGTATCCGCCAAATGTAATACTCACCCACAGGGACACACAATGTAACGAGTTTGGGTCGCCATAGTACGAGAGCACGAAAATAATACACGTAATGACATATAGCGATCGGCCAGTCGATCCTGTCATTACAATTTTGGACGCCAAATAGTATCTTGAGGTGTCCTCGTCGATATTCACCTGTTAATCATAAGCGATGACCCGTAATCTATTGCTCACGCAGCATTATTTACGTGCTGTATTGGTTTTATTGATGCTCGCGGCTTTGAGTGTACAATCGTTGTTGGCCCAGAATCGTCGGGGTACCCCCATTCCGGAGGGACATGGGAAAGAACTGGTTGAACAGGCATGTACATCTTGTCATACCATTTCTGCAATTACAAGGTCAGGGTTTGATGGAGTGGAGATGTGGCGCTCTGTTCAGGAATCCATGATGGAATTACCCGAGTCAGATGCCGTTCGCATCGCCGAATACCTAGCCGAGCATTTTCCTGCCCGTGAAGATCGGAAACCAACCCTTGTCGATGGTCCAGTTGAAATAGATATTCAGGAATGGATTGTCCCTACGCTGGGGCAACGCTCCCGTGACCCTGTTGAAGCCCCTGACGGTGCCATCTGGTGGACAGGTATGTGGGCGAGTCTTGTGGGACGGCTTGATCCTGTGACAGGAACAATGGAAGAATATCCACTACCTCCAGAGGCACGACCACACAGTATTGTTCCAGATGATGAGGGTTATATCTGGTACACGGGCAACAGTAATGGTACGATTGGGAAGCTTGATCCAGAAACTGGAGAAATCACCGAATATCCAACCGAAGCTGGCGATCCTCATACAGCTGTCTTTCACCCAAACGGGAAGTTGTACTTCACGTCACAGAGAGCTGCAATGCTCGGCAGACTTGATCCCGAAACTGGTGAACTTACAGAGATCCCTACAGAGCCAAGACCCTATGGCATCATCGTAGCGCAGAATGGTACTGTGTGGATCGCCTATAATGGAACCAACAAGCTTGCCTCTATGGATCCAGAATCCATGGAATTACGATACTACGCCATTTCCGACGAAGATACCCGTATTCGCAGATTAGGGATTGATTCCAAAGGGATCATCTGGTATGTGAATTCCACTGGTATAGTAGGACGGCCGTCAGATAAGGCTACGGGGCGCTATGTATTTCGTAA